>MTOL01000311.1 GCA_002011685.1 Deferribacteres bacterium JdFR-76 | reverse complement strand
GGACGCGGCCAGATATAACGTTCGAAATCCTCCATACTGGTAATGATGCCCGTCCCCTCGCTGTACCAGCGGCGCTCCCGGTCCGTTTCCGATGCTTCCGAAATCCGCATCCCCTCACGCGGCTGAAACTTTCCCGGATTCATATCGATTTTTGGCTGCAGGCGGACCGCATCGTAACCGGCGCGGATGTGAAACTCCACCACATCTTCCAGGGTAACGACCGGTCGCCCCAAAAAAGCCGATTGAATGGACCGATCAATGGCAAGCTCTAGAAGCGGAACCCGATCCGGTTCGCCGGCCAGCAGAGCCGTACGCAGACGTTCAAAATTGGGCTCAACCTTTTGCACTGGCATATTTATCCTAGGCTCCTTTTTAGTGCCAATCGGAATTTGTTGTAAGCTTTTTCCATTTACGAATTTCCCTCACCCTTATGGATGGGGAAACCTGTAATTGTTGCCCTCGTTTGGCCATCGGGCTCGCACCAGAATCGTGTCCGGTGCCACCAGAAAAAGTTCGGACGGGACAAAAGGAAGCACCCGGCCGTGACTGAAAATGCTGTTCCCATCACGGTCCAAGAAAGCATGAAGAACGTAACGGCCCGGTAAAACCTGGGAGAAGACGTACCCTCCCGGTTTCTCCAGAACCTGCTGAGCCACGGTCGCATTTGTTTCCAGATGAAAAAGGGAAAGGTAAACTCTCCCTTTCGCCGCAGAATCGGCCACGGAAATGGTTCCTGAAATGGCGCTGAGGGTTTCGGGCCGGACTGTCTTCCACATAAAAAGGGAATCTGACAGGCGGAGCTCATTTCCGGCAATATCTCGAATGACAAATCCTGCGGCATCCATCCGCAACCAGCGGTCCAGCGGCCAGGAAGAAACCGGTCGGATGATCAGCTGATCAGTTCCATTCCACCATGTCCGGATCGGCACTTCCGCCAGCGAATCGGCCGTCAAGACAGGTGGGATGACTGCCGCCGATGTATCTACTGCCTCGCTGAATGCAAACCGGATCTCTCGTTCCGGCAGCAATAACCGGCTGCTATCCGGTGGCATAACTTCCAGCAAAACCGGATGGGAAGTATCCGCTCGGGCCGTGGATTCGAACCGATAGATCAACGTATCACTGCAAAGATGACCGTAAATGTCCACGATTTCCGCAAGTTTTAGCACCATTTCGGCGGAATCTCTGGGAGCCGTAACGGCCGTCCAGATTTCGGCGTTGCGCAACCCGGCGGTGAAAGAGTGCACAGGGACTTCTCCTCCCGTCTGATCGCGCAGCTGAACAAAGCCGACTCGGTGGATCGGTCTGGAAAACCTCAGTTGCAGGTGGTAGCGATCGGGCTGCTGGGAATCCAAAACCTGGACGGCCCCGGTATCTGCCGGCATCAGCCGGAAAAACCTGTTGCCGATGGCCACGCGTTCTCCCCTCAGATCCACATCTCCAAATGTAACCCCCACTTCATCCAGACGCGGATCCAGCCGCCGGTTTTTATTCCGGTCCCGTACGGCAAATAACCGGTAGCGTCGGCGGGCCAAATTGGTAAAATGAAATTTCCCCCGGGCATCGCACTGGGTTATATAATGCGGTTCATTTCTCCATGGATTGACCCCGCCCGTATCCGGCAAAAAATAGGCCCACACAGTTACCTCTTCTGGCTTCTCCGCATACACCCGCCCCTCGATTTCATTCCGGTCCAGCTGATCTCCCGTCGAAAAAGCCAGCGTATACGATTCCGGTAGCCGGTTATTGCGCATATCGCGGATTTCCGTGCCCAGCGTAATGGTGTACGTCACATTAGCAATCAGCGAATCCTGAAATTCAATGATCAGCCGTTTTCCTTTTGTTTTAATTTTTACCCGTTCCCCTGGATTGGGGGAAATAAACACGGCCCGGGCAACCGAACGGCTGTCAATTTTTTCGGAAAAGTGGAATTCTACGCGGACATTACGCGGTACATTCAGGGTCCCCTGTTCCGGAACTGTTCGGAGAACTACCGGCGGTGTTTTGTCTTCTGGACCTCCGGGTGGAAATCCCTCCGTGGCACAGCCAAAAATGTATCCAAAAATTGCAACAACAGCTATTTTCCGCACAAACTGTTTCATGACAGTGTAAAAGTATCGATCCGCCGGCAAAGAATCAACAAATTTGCCGCCCTGCATGGGCTGCCAAAGTTCTTCAACTGCCCGGAGAATACCCGTTTTCTGCCCTGTGGAGATGGACTCTACCCGCCTTCTTCCGGGTATTCTATCCAGCAGAATGTTGATTTCCCGGCCATCCACTTCAACCGGGTAGCTTCTCACGCTGGAACTTCGGTGCGGCTCAAACGTACACAGGAATAAATTATTCGGAAAGGGAACGGAGAGTCTCGCAGTGCAGAACAACCCTGAGGACGTCACCCATGCAGCTGTTTTCTTTCATGTCACTCTTCTTTGCTCCGCTCGAAAATTTTTTCCCAGCAAATGGCTTGAATCTTTTTTCTCTTTTCCTTACTTTCAGTCGGATGAAACCAATGAGGAACCGGAGACGCGGCCGATGAACAAATGGAATGCTTTTTTTCTTGGGTTTGCCCTTCTGGCAATCAGTCTCCCTGCCTTTTCACAGTCCGCAATTCAGCTTATCCAAACTGAAAAGGAAAAGAAAGAATTTCGTTTTGCTGAAGGCCTATTTCGCGATGGTCTTTATGCTTCCGCGGCGGATCAGTTTGAACATTTTCTGAAGAAATATCCGCGTTCGCGCTACCGGGCCGATGCCCTTTACATGCTGGCCGAGAGCTACTTTCAAACGGGCGCCTACGACCGTGCCATTCGCAACTTCGACCGGCTGGAACTGCTCCCTGAAGCCGGGCAATACCGGCAAATTTCAATTCTGCGAAAAGGAGAGGCCCTTTACCGGAAAGGTGACTACCGGAAAGCACTAGCAGAGCTGAAACGGTTTGAATCGATGTTTTCGGATTCCACGTACCTGCCCCAGGCTTTGTACTGGCAGGGCGAAAGTTACATCAAACTCAACCAGCACGATCTGGCCCTAAATGTTTTTTCGCGCATCGTCCGCGAATTCCCGGAAAACCCGTACATCGATTATACCCTCTACTCTATCGGATGGATTTACGAACAGAAGGGCAAAACAGAGGCTGCCTTCAAAATCTACGAAAAGCTGATCCATGAGCATCCGGACAGCCCGCTGGCAAACGATACACAGNTNTCACCTTGGTTTTCTGGCATATGAGAATGGCCGGTTCGATCAGGCCATTGCCTACCTGCAAAAAGCTCTGGAGGCGGCACCGAAACACAGCAGGGCTCAGGAAGCTCAGTTTTTTATCGCAGAAGCGCTGGTGCACCAGCAAAAATGGGACGAAGCCGTCAATGCTTACAGGGAAGCCATCCGGACCGATCCGGGTTCTTCGTGGGCGGAACAGGCCCATTTTGCCATTGGCTGGGCGCACACACAGCAGAAAAAATGGCCTCAGGCCATCGCAGCATTTGAACTTTTGTTGTCGCGGTTCCCGAACGGCCGGCTGGCCGCTGCGGCCCGATTTCAAATCGCCAGAGCTTACCTATCGATGGGTGAAACCGAAAACGCCATCCGCAGTTTTCGGAGTCTTGTGGAACAATTTCCCCACGACTCCCTGGGGCTGGAAGCCCGCTACGAGCTGGCCCAGATTTATTACGACCAGGGGCGGCTTGATCCTGCAGATCTTCAGCTGGACAGCCTGCTTTCTGCCGCTGCGAACCGTCCAGTTGCGGCGCGGGCCCATTTCCTGAAAGGTGAAATCCTGCTCCAGCGCGGCGACATAACGGCTGCAAAAGAACATTTCTCCCAGTGTGTTCAACAATTTCCGGATAGCGAAGTCGCCCCCAGTGCGCTGCTGCGTCTTGGCTGGTGCGGCCTTCAGCTTGGACAGTTTGCGGAAGCACAGAAAAATTTCGAGGAATTCCTCTCCCGGTTTGAGAGCTCACCCCTGGCCAGCGATGCCTATTTCTGGCTGGCTGAATCGGAAGTCCAGCTCAACCAATTCGACCGGGCAAAACAGCATTACGAAACCCTCTTAAGCAAATATCCTGGCGCGTCCTACCGCGGAGAGGCCAATTTTGGTCTGGGATGGCTTGCTCTGCGGGAAGGTCAGTTTTCTCGCGCCCTTTCCTACTTCCGCCAAGCTGAATCGGAAAGCATTGCAGAAAACCTCAAGGGCGAGCTCTATCTGTACATGGGCGATGCCGCATTCAA
>MTOL01000312.1 GCA_002011685.1 Deferribacteres bacterium JdFR-76 | reverse complement strand
CTCCCTGATGACATTCCTGGCAGTCGCTTGTCGCATGACATATGCCGCAACGGTTCTGATCAAAGCGGGCCTCCCGGCTGTGCTCTATCTTCCAGTCCCCCTGATGATCTTCCGGCAAAAGCACAAAGTCCGGTGTGTGACAGCGGGCACAATCGGCAAATGCCTTCTCCCCATCGTGACATCGGGAACAGGTTTCCATGGGAGGAAGGTTGTCCGGACTGGCCAGATCCACCTTATCAAGCCCCTGATGACACTGGGTACACGCAAGCTCCTGATCTTCGACATGGAATGCATGGTTGAAATAGAGCTGACGCGGTGGGTTTTCAAACGGTTCCAGAACCTCCTCACTGATATGGCACATGGTGCAGTTTTCTTCGTCTTCCACATCATGACATTCTGCACAATTGTCCATGGTGGGCAAATTATTGTCCGCCGCCTTCTGGCTCTCAGGAGCACCGGTATGGCAGCTTACACATTCTGCTCCTACCTCTTCGATATGGAATTTATGGGAAAATTTGATCACCTTGCTGCGATCCTGCTCATCCTGATACCGGACAGCACCGGCAAGCAACCACCCGGTAACGAAAATAGCAATCCCAAAGGAGAAACGCCTAAGCTTTGGCCCCATAATCCACTCCATAGTTTACTGCCCTCTGCGAAAGTAGGTATATACGGCCCGGAAAAAGAAACGGATATCCGATTGATACCTCTCGTTTTTCAGGTATTGAATTTGTGCGTCCAGCTGCAACCAGTCACGGAGCCGGCCCCTCAGTCCGAAAATTCCTGCCACAGCCGTTTCGCGCTCCGCCTCGATATCCGGAAAAATCCTGTACGAAAACAGGTTGCCGCCAGCATTGAGCACCCATTTGGTGGATAATCGCCACTGTGTTTGAAACACCAGATTATCGCCCTCCCCTTCATATCCGCTACGCCGGAAATAGCCAGCGTAATGCCCTTTCCAGTAAACCCCTCCCCCAAAAAAGGAAGAATGGTCTCCTTTGTAGGACCGTACTCCGCCGTAACCGGAAAACCGCATATCGGGAGAAAAACGGTAGGCGACACTGAGACGGTATTCGTCATAACCGTATTGAGTAAATACGCTGAAGATGGAATTCAGATTCTGATACGGCGTACGGTGAACAGCACGAATCCCTAATTGGAGGCGGGTGGAAAAGGAACCGTTTGCCGTAAGTTCCGCCCGTCGGATATCCTGCAGCCCTAGGTCATAATCCAGCCGCCCGTAGAATCGGAGTCGCCTGGTTGGCTGGTACCAGGCATCCACCCCCACAAGGTGATTCTGCACGCCCGCAAATGTAATCACCCTCTGGCTAAATCGTCCACGCAAATACTCGATAGGCATCCGGTTGCGCAACACATAACTCAGCGAAAAGCGGAATGTGTTCATTGGCTGAATCAGCATCTGAGCCCCGTACATGTGGGCTTTTTTCCAGCTTTCAAACCGGGCCTCATTGAGAGCGGGCGCAAGTAGACCCGCATATACCAGAAAAGAATAAGAATGGGCAAACCGCAACCTCACCGAAATACCATCCATCGTACCAAAACCGACTCCAGAATAAATCCGCTGGCGACCAATTTTTATGCGGCCCATTCCGAAAACGTTTTTCCATTCCAAATAGGCGTGGTAGAGCAGGTTCTGCGGATCATTTCCCGCCCTCTGGCCAACATCACCGGAGATTCCCCCATAAAGATGGAAAGACAGATTGCGCTGATGAAACAGCCGCGTAACGGACATATCTGCCAGCTGGTAAAGGCGCAAATGTTTGGACGATCTGTTGACGGTATCGTACCGTTCCCAATTGTACATTGCAGTGGTAAAACGCAAACTGAGACCCTGGGCCCAACTCCATACCGGCAGTACCAGAAACACCAGCAAGAGAACCGCTCTCCGCATCGGCTGCCCCTTGTTTTTGATTCAGTTCCATGAAGAAATATCAGCAATCAATTTAAAAAAATGCAGCAAAATGTCAATGGAATTCCCTCGGCAGACTTCCCTCTTCCTCCTGTTTTGGATTTCTTACCGGATAGCGAATCCGCTCCACTGGAAAAAATATGGATGTTTTTGATGAGATTCTTTACATCCATCTGGATCTCACATCCCCCAAAAGAACCCCTTCTTTACTCCACAGGAAAGTCCGTTTTCAAAAATAAAATGGCCGGGCCTGCAAAACAGACCCGGCCATCATCAGGATTCTACACCCCGCATCCGGGCTTATTTAGCGATGATCATCTTCTTCACCGCGCTGAAATTGTTCACCTTCATCTGGTAGAAGTAGATGCCCGTACCCAAATCGCTGGCGTCCACCGTCACCTTATAGACACCCGGATTGCGGTAAGCATCCACCACCGTCTTCACTTCCTGACCCATCACGTTGAAGATCTTGATGGTGACGTGGCCAGGATCCTTGACGGCATAGCGGATGGTCGTGGTCGGGTTAAACGGGTTTGGATAGTTCTGATCCAGCGCATATTCGGCCGGCACACCAACCACCGCCTTGAGGATGCCGGAGTAGGTTACTTTACCGTCCAGATCGATCTGCTTGATCCGGTAATAGTAAGTGAATCCGGCCCGCACATCCTGATCATAGAAGCTGTATTCCTGCGGCTCGCTGGTGGTTCCGGCACCTTTGACGAATCCGATGGAAGTGAAATGATCCTCATCTTCCGCACGCCGCTCAATTTCGAAGCCGGCGTTGTTGGTTTCGGATTCGGTGCGCCAGATCAGCTCGACGTAACCATTACCCACGTTGAGGCGGAAAGATGCCAGCTCCACCGGTAGCGGTGCGCCCGTATCCCACCAGATGCCTCCCGGACCGTAGAAGGCCATCAACGCCTTGGCCAGCTGAATGTCGGTCTGCTCGGTCCAGTCGGTCAGCGTAGCGTCGGTGATGCCAAAATCCGGAATGTTGGGATCTTTCGGATTCCGGTGGCAGCTCACCGCACAGGCATTGGGCACGCCGCCAGCATTGGCGTAATAGACCGTCTGCTCGGGGGACGGCGGCCAGAATGCATGGCTATGGATGTCATACGGTACCGCCGACTTAGCAATCTTCGGCATATGGCACTTGGTGCAGCGGCTGGTTCCACCTGTTCCGTTGAGATTTTCCGGATCGTAGCTGTGATGCGTGTGGGCCTGCACCACCTGCTGGACTTTGGCCAGCGAATCCGGATCGGTGATGTTGGCGATTGTCTCCTTAGTCAGATCCGCAAACGGACCGTGGCCAGCATGGCAGGCCAGGCACAGGGTGTTGTTGTCCGGATCGGTAGGAATGGTCACACCGTCTTCCACGATGCTGGTGCGGGTCAACCACTCGCCAGCACCGCCGTGCGGTTCGTGGCAGCTCCAACAGCTGAGATCCACCCAGGGTTTGGCCGGATCATATTGCGCGTGCGGGCTGATCAGCATATCGTTGTACTGCTGATGGTGCTTCACGGAAAATGCACCCCAAGGCAGTTCATTGGGCCACAGCCCCGGACTCTGGGTGTAATATTCCGCCAGAACGTTGCCTGGCGTGAATACTCCCACACCGTCCTTGTACGGATAGCCAAGATTCATCCCGCCAACCACCGCAGTGGAGCTCCCGCGGCCATGGCATGCACCGCATACTTCCAGACGGCGGAACTTGCCTTCCACGGTGCTGGCATCCATTTTCTCAGGATTCACACCTTTTCCGGACAGCCCAAAATTTGCATGGGATGCGGGACCACCCGGGCCGTGGCAGGCCTCGCAGGTAATATTCCGTTCGCTCCAGGTGGCGATCCATTCCCCGGTATTGGCATCATAGTTGACCTGGGTGCCCGTGGTATGACAGCCTGCACACCGGCGATCGTAAGCCGCTTTGGTTGCCGGAGTAATGGGCTGATTGTTCGCATCATACCAGTCGGAAGCGTGGTAGGTGACCCATTCACCCGTCACCTCATTGTACTGAATCGGCAGAATGTAGAGGCTGTTTCCAATCTTGGTCACAAAACGCTGCTTCCAGACACCCGTGCCTCCCAGCGTGTAATGCACCACGTACGTTGTTCCGCCAATGGTCACCCGGTAACCGGAAGTCTCATCCGCCGGATCGGCCGGATCTGTGTTGTCATAGCTCAGAACCGGTGCATTGTTGCCATAAGCCGCAAAGGCCGGCACCGTGGAAAGATCCAGACCGTTCAAAAAGTCATTTTTGGGAATGACGCCCAGTCCCTCATCGGGATCGCGGA
>MTOL01000316.1 GCA_002011685.1 Deferribacteres bacterium JdFR-76 | reverse complement strand
CACATAATCCGCGCCGGCTTTTACAGCCTCCCGCACCTTTGCTTCGGTCCACTTTTCGCCGGCGAGCCAGAGGGCAACGGAACGGCTGCGGACGGCCTGCCGCAGCTTGCCACAGATTTCGATGCCGGCATCCACGTTGCCGTCACCGTCAATGATGAGCACCCGCACCGGTTGCCCTTTCTGAAACAGTTCCAGCAACTGAGAGGCCTTGGCAACCTTCACCACAGCCGCTTTCTGTTTTTCAAACAGGGATTCCCAGTTGGCCACACGGGAAGACACCGGGATCACGGCAACTGCCGGCGTTTGCATTGCCTGTTCATCTTTTGAAGATTTCCCCTCAGGCTTTTCGGTTGAGCTTTCGGTGTATGTGTAGAAAATTTCGGCAGGGACCAGAAAACCGGGCTCGGCCTGCAGAGATTTTCCCCATTCAAAACGGAAAGGAAGAAAAACGTATTCCCTGTCTTCGGGAAAATCTGGCTGGTGGTCTTTCAGCAAGAATGTTTCACGGTGGCGGAAATGAAAAATATCGGCCATCTTTTCGCCGGCAGCGCGGTCAAAATAGCCAACCAGCTGATTCGCTACTTCCCGGAGTGCATCAAAAATGGTTTCATCCAAATCCTGCGAGGCAATTTTTTCCTGCAGCGCATCCTCTCCCAGCATGGCAAGAGAACCGCCCAGCATTATTCCATCTTTTCGTTCAAGAAAGATCCCTCCGGATTTCTTGCTGGTTGCGCCTTCAATGTCAAATTCGCTTAAAATCCCCTCCGGCGAAAATCGCGCCAGTACTTCCTTCAGTGCAACGGTGGACCAATCCGGAGTGGAGGAACGGACTTCCGTACCCAGAAGCATCCCCAGGTTTTTGGCCATCTCCTTAACTGCGTGAATTTGTAGATCAGAAATCCACCGTTTCGTTTTATCGTTCATAGCTAGACCGCCAGCTTTTGAATGGAAATCTGTATGAAAAAATTCCCCAGCTCGGACTCGAATTGCAACAGACGGGAGAATACCGTATCTGGCCGCCGTGAAAGGTTGAAATTATCGCCTTCCAGAACCGAAGGAATGGAGATCTGAATGAAATGCCCCTGTTCCTCACAGTGTTTCTTGATGTTTCCTGCAATCATATTGGCAATTTCGCCCAGGGCATCCCGAACTTCCTGCGTTACAGAGGGAAATGGCATCCCGAGCAATCGTTTCGCCAGTGTTAAAGCAAAGCTTCGGGAGCAAAAAAACGCCAGCAGCCCCGAAACGGTCCCCACAAAACCGATCATCGACACCAGAAACTTTCCGGTAAAAACAACCTCCTCTTCGATTGTTTGCACCGCATGAAAATTGACACCCAGAAATTCGGAAAAGATTTCCTTCACCACTTCGACCAGATGTTCCACGCGGATTGAACAGTGGTCGGAGGCTGTTCCGTCTGTCGCAGACACATCCAGTTCGCGCCGTTCTTCAGGCATGGTACACGTCCTCCAGCCTTTCTGCCAGCTTTTCTGGAGTAAACGGTTTTACCAGATATCCATCTGCACCCGCATTTAGAGCTTCGTGAACCATGTCTGAACCGGCTTCGGTTGTGATCATAATTACCTTCACCTTGCGATAGACAGGATGTTTCCTCAGTTCTCTAACAAAATTTAACCCATCCATATTCGGCATGTTGATGTCGCTGAATATGACGTCCACTTCCTTTTCTTGCAGGACTTTCAGCGCCTCGTACCCATCTCCAGCTTCATAAGTGGCTTCCAGGGGAATGCCTGCCTGCCGCAAATTGCGCATAATAATCTTGCGCATTACCGAAGAATCGTCCACGATCAGTACTTTATAGCCCATAACACCTCCACCTCATCTAGGTTTCGCCGAATACCATTTTGACCGACTTGCCAATTTCACGGAAACGTTCCATGACATCCAGCGAGAATTTCTCCCAGTCGCGGTTCATCTTATCCGGATATCGCTCTTTCAAGATCTGAAAGCTTTCTTCTTCCCGGATCGTTACCAGCATTTTTTCGTAAAGGCCATAATTCAACCCAAACAGACGGCTGAATAAATCTGCCAAATGCACAACCGACACAAGAATGGGGTCCTCCGGTGCTTTTCCTGGCTGATGATGATATTCAATAGCTTCCACCACAGCCTCTGGAAAATTCCATTGACGGGCAACTACCGCTCCCACTTCACAGTGAGTAATTTCCAGCACTTCTTTTTCAGCCTGATACAGCGACCACTGACGTTCTCTTGCAATCCCGTAAACAAGAGAAAACTCCTCAGGAAAATACTGCGCGAGCACCACTTCACCCAAATCATGTAACAAACCGGCAAGGTAATAGAGATCGTCCACAGGATAGCGCTGCTCGGGATCAAGCAAAACGGCAGCCTGGGCGCAGCCCAGCGCATGGGCCCAGAAGGTAGTGGCCGGCAGTGTGACATCCCGGAGAGGGAAAGCTTCCACAAGCAGTGTGGTCAGTACAATGTCGCGAATTCGCCTCAACCCCAAAAGTACGATGGCCTGTTTCAGGGTAACCACTTCACGAACCAACCCGAAATAGGGAGAATTGACAAAGCGCAGCACTTTCGACGCCAGCACCTGGTCCTGCATAATGACATCTGCCACCTCAGCGATGTCCGCATCCGGATCGGATGCCTCCTGCAAAATCCGGTGCAGGGAAGCCGGTACCGTCTTCAGCTCCGTTATGGTTGAGAGCCTTCCAAGGATGCCTGCCGGCGATGTCGATACGTTTCCGGAAGCCATCTTATTTAAACCTTCTTTTTGTAAATCATGCCTCCTGGTACATGAACCAGTTGAAATTTATCGGTAATACCATAAAGCGACTCCGAATGGCCCAGAAACAGGTACCCTGGATCCAGCAAGTTATTGTAAAAGTGCTCAATTACCTTTTTCTTGGAAGAAGTGTCAAAATAAATCAGCACATTCCTGCAAAAAATCACGTCAAATTTTTTCAGGAACACCATCTGAACATCATCCATTAGGTTTGCCACTTCAAACCGCACCATTCTTTTTAATTCGGGCGCAATATAGTATCCCCGCTCATTGCGGCTGAAGTAGCGGTTGCGGAATCTTGGGGGAATGTTGCGCATGGTGTATTCGGAATACTCTCCTGCAATGGCCTTCTCGATCATCTTTTCATTGATATCGGTTCCAAGAATTTCCAGTTTCCATTTTTTGTGTAGATCCGGATACCGGTCATGGATCAGCATGGCAATGGTGTACGGTTCTTCTCCGGAGGAACAACCAGCGCTCCAGATACGAATGGAATAGAAATTCAGTTGTTCCTTGTGCTTCATAATGTCGGGCAGAACGAGATCTACGAGGGCTTTTAACTGGGGCAAATTGCGGAAAAATGATGTTTCATTGATAGTAATTTCCTGAATTAGCTCGCGGAATTCCTTCTTTCCCTCCGGTTCCCGCTGCAAAAACTCAAAGTATTCCCGGAACGAGTTGAGTTTCAGCGCCTGCAAGCGCCGGGCAAAGCGCGTCTCAAAAAAATAGCGCTTGCTATCCGGGAAATACATCCCCGTTGTTCTGTAGATATAATCTCTCAGGCGGAGTACATCATCCATTCAGACAGCCATCCATAAAAGCTCAGTAGAGAATCCTTCCCCTTTCCCCTTGGCCCGAATACATGCGGGGACAACTTCCACTTTTGTAACTGTTTTTTTAATTTTTCGGCAGAAAGCTATTAAAAAATGAGTACTTAATACATGAAAAAAGCCCCGCAAATGTGCGGGGCTTTGCAGGCCTAAAAGGATTCCCAGTGGAGAACCTCTTGAAGGGGGCGTTTTGGTTTCCGGGGCTTCGGGTCATCGGGATATCCCAGAGAGATAAGTGCAATAAGCTTCATTTCCTCCGGGACGTTGAGCATATGGGCAATCCGCCTTGCGTAGGGTTTCTTGTCCCCGGCCACCCAGCAGGAACCCAGTCCAAGGGCAGTAGCGGCAAGCAACATGTTTTCGATGGCTGCACTGCCATCTTCCAGATAATATTTGGTGGCCCGGCAAAAAACAACAATACATACAGGGGCTTGGGCGATAAACCGCCCCGCCGTGCAGATTTGTGCCAGCTGCTGACGCATCCCGGCGTCTGTAACCACAACAAATTCCCACGGCTGAATGTTATTACCGCTCGGGGCTTGCCGCCCCGCATCCACAATTCGTTCCACGACTTCTTTCGGTACAGGATCCGGCCGGTATGACCGCACACTTTTCCTTGCC
>MTOL01000315.1 GCA_002011685.1 Deferribacteres bacterium JdFR-76 | reverse complement strand
CGATCTGAGTCAGCCGGTGGGTCAACTCCCCATCGTTGGTGAGCAAAAGTAACCCTTCCGTATCTTTGTCCAGCCGGCCCACCGGGACAAGTCCTGGAACAGAAGGAACCAACTCCATTACTGTTTTGCGGCCAAAAGGATCTTTGACGGTGCTGAGGTATCCGGAGGGTTTGTTCAGCAGGATGTACGTGAAACGAAAGAAAGGCTCAACCGGTTGGTCATCGACCATTACCTGGTCTTTTCCCACCTCAACCTGAACGCCAAGCTCACGGACTACCTGGCCATTGATTTTTACCCGGCCTGCTTGGATCAACCGGTCTGCGGCGCGTCGAGATGCTACTCCGCACCGTGCCAGGTAGCGGTTAAGTCGCATCCGGCTGGGTGTCGGATTCTTCCTCAGAAGCGACCTCCTCCGAAGATTCTTCCGATTCCGCCTGGCGGGACTCTTCCCGCTGGCGCAGCATGGCCTCGATCTCCTCCATTTTGGGAAGCTCGGAAAGATCGTTCAGGCCAAAATAGCGCAAAAATTCTTCTGTGGTGCCATATAATAATGGACGGCCCACGGTTTCCGCACGGCCCTTAATTTCGATCAGATTCCGCTCCAGCAAGGTTCCAATAACACCGTCGGAATTTACGCCGCGTATCGCTTCAATCTCGATGCGTGAGACAGGCTGCTTGTAGGCGATGATTGCCAGCGTCTCCAAGGCTGCACGGGACAACCGGGACCGTGTCCGCGATGTGTACAGAGCCCTTACCCAGTTGTGAAATTCGCGGCGCGTCACGATCTGGTAGCCACCGGCCACCCGGATAATCTGAAAGGCATGGTCGCGGTAATGTTCCTGCAGGTGCTGAATCGCCTCTTCCAGCTGACCATTCCGGACATCCGGAAGCAGCTCTTTGAACCGCCTCTCCGGAATAGGCCGGTCTGCAGCAAACAGCAGGGCTTCAATGATTTTTGCCAGCTCTTGCGTTTCCATATTCAATTGTTCACTTCGGGCCGGAAAATCCAGATTTCTGCAAAAGGCCTGGGTTGCTTTACCAGCACCTGCCGCCGGCGGATCAGCTCCAGCAGTGCCATAAATGTCGCAACCAGGGCCGCCCGCGTTGGTACATGCACATGTTGCATCAGTTCTGTAAAACTCGCCTGTTCCCTGTCCCCTATAAACCGGACAATAAAATCCATCTGTTCTTCCACGGAAACTTCAGGAGCTATAACCCGGTGAACCGGCTGATTTTCCAGCCGTTTCATTACGTCGTAAAAGGCTGCCACCAGATCAAACAGAGACACCGATCCCGCCTCCCTCTCTGTGGGCGCATCCTCTACCTCGGGGATGGATTCCGCGCTGCGCGGGAAATGGAGCAGCTGAACCGATTCCTGACGGGCCAGTTCGTGCGCGATTTCCTTATATTTGCGGTATTCCAGCAGGCGTTCTACCAGCTCCTGGCGCGGGTCGATCTCCTCAATCTCCTCCTCCACATTGGGTTTGGGCAGCAGCATCTGGGCTTTAATACGGATCAGCGTGGCGGCCATTACAATAAATTCGCTGGCCACTTCCAGATCCAGCTCCTCCATAATCCGGATGTATTCTAGATATTGCCGGGTGATGAGAGCAATGGGGATGTTGTAAATATCCACCTCATTTTTGCGGATCAAAAAAAGGAGCAGATCCAGCGGGCCTTCGAAATTCTGCAATTTAACCCGGTAGCTCATAAGCGGCTACACATCCCAGAATTTGCCGATTTTCATTTTTTCCCGCACCAGATCCATGGTGGCCTGGGCTTCCTCCCGTGCTTTGCGGTTTCCTTCAAGGATAACTTCGCGAATGTAGTTCCGACGTCCTTCCAGTTCTTTGCGCTTTTCCCGCAGTGGGGCAAGATAATCAGCCAGTTTCTGCGCCAGGTTCTTTTTGCACGCAACACAGCCCAGCACGCCAGAACGGCAATCCCTCTCAATTTCCGGGACTTCATCCGGATTGAACTTTTTATGGTAGGTAAACACTGTACAGATCTCGGGATGGCCGGGATCTCCCATGCGAACCTTGGCCGGATCCGTTACCGCCAGCCGCACTTTCTTTTCGATCTCATCCGGCGGATCGGAGAGCAATATGGTATTCCCTTTCGACTTGCTCATTTTGGTCCCATCCAGGCCGGGCAAACGGCTGAACGGCGTGAGCAGGGCTTTGGGCACCGGAAACACCTCGCCGTACAGCTGGTTGAATCTCCGGGCGATCTCCCGGGTTAGCTCGATGTGCGGTACCTGATCTTCTCCCACCGGAACGCCGTGAGCCCGATAAATCAAAATATCCGCCGCTTGTAGCACCGGATAGCCCAGATGGCCGTAAGAGACACGGTCTTCCAGATGCAGCTCGCGGATCTGCTCTTTCACGGTGGGATTCCGCTCCAGTCGTGGCACAGTGACCAGCATGGAAAACAGCAGATGCAGTTCCGCATGTTCCTTGATGTGCGATTGGACAAAAATAACCGCCTTTTCCGGATCGATGCCAGCGGCCAGCCAGTCAATGATCATCTCCACCGTATCGGGCCAGATTTTATCCGTATGCTCGTAATCGGTGGTAAGAGTATGCCAGTCGGCCACAAAATGAAAGCTCTGATATTTGTCCTGTAATTTCACCCAGTTTTCCAGTGCGCCAGTAAGATTCCCCAGGTGCAGTTTCCCGGAAGGGCGCATTCCACTCAGGATCCGTTTCTTTTCCGCCATTCTTTTTGCCTTTCCTTTCTGCTAATCCGCAAGAAACAGGTACGGTTTCCAGCGATCGTCGATGGTTCCGTGGAAATTCTGGATGAAATGGAGATAGTTCGGCTTTTTCGGCACCTTCAGGAGAGGCATGTTGGCCTCTTCAGGTGTGCGGTTCCCCTTGCGGGTGTTGCATTCCACGCAGGCAGCAACCAGGTTTTCCCAGGTCTCTTTTCCCCCGCGCTCTTTTGGAATTACATGATCCACCGTGAGCGGTTTGCCGCGGGCACCGCAATACTGGCATTGAAAACGGTCGCGTTTCAGAATATTTTTCCGGGTGAGCAAAATGCGCCTGTTCGGCACCCGGACATACCGGTCAAGCCGCAACACACTGGGAAGCGGTAGTTCAGTCGATACCGAATGTACCATCAGCGAATCGTACCGCTCTACAATTTCCGCCTTTCCAAGATAGAGCAGCACGATGGCCTTCTTCGCAGAGCAAATGCTCAACGGCTCATAGTTCTGGTTCAAAAGCAGAACCCTTTTGCTTAAAACATCCAGCATAATTTTTCCAAACGGCGATGCCGCTTTCTCTTTTTCTCACCCAGGTTTCCCAATTAAAGTTAAATCTAATTTAACGCCCAAATAACAATTTATCAACCATTTTCGGGAATGTAAAAAAGGCGGGATAGAAAGACACCCCCTAAAGAAGGGATAAAATTATCCGCAAGTCTATCCGGAAGATTTCGCTTCCGCCGATCCGTTCAGCCCATCGATACAGCCAATGTCCTGTGCCGGTTTTAAAATTTCTCCGCCTCATCAATCAGCATAATGGGGATCCCATCCTTGATTTTGTATTTCAGGCGGCATTTGTGACAGATCAGCTTTTCATTTTCCTGATCGTATTCCAGTTCGCCTTTGCATTTCGGACAGGCCAGAATATCCAGAAGTTCCTTGTCAATCATCTTTCCTCCCGGTTTCCGTTGGTTTATTTCACCCTATCATTTTCCAGTGCTTTGCGCAGATGGCGAAGAAATCCTTCCGGAGGGCGCATGGCCCTGCCCGCTTCGTTCATAAATGCATGAACCGTAAATCCCTCCGCAACCAGTTGACGGCCCGGTTCAAGATACACACGGTAGGTAATTTTCATCCTTGCTCCGGGCACTTCGGTAATAGAGGCCTCGAGCCGCAGCAAATCGTCGTACTGGATAGCCCGCCGGTACTTGCAATATGCCTCGATTACCGGCAAAAAGCAGCCTTCTTCTTCCAGCTGGCGATAGGAATACCCGATATGCCGCAACAGCTCAGTACGGGCACACTCGAACCATTCAAAATAACGGGAATGATGGGCCACCTTCATCCGGTCGGTTTCCGCATACCGGACACGGATCTGCACTTCGGAACGGATCATTTTTCCTCGAAAACGCCGATTTCCCGGTACTTCTGGATCCGCTGCTGGATCAGCTTATCCACAGGAACCTGCATCAGCTCTCGCAGATGACGGAGAATATGATCTTTGAGGATGGCTGCGGTGC
>MTOL01000083.1 GCA_002011685.1 Deferribacteres bacterium JdFR-76 | reverse complement strand
GATATCACCGGTTTCGGCCTGCTGGGTCATGCCTACGAAATGGCAGCTGCCAGCGGTGTCACTTTCGAAATCTGGGCGGACCGGGTCCCGGTCATACCGGCGGCGTACCGCTACTATGAGAAAGGCTGCATCCCAGGCGGCACACAGAACAACCGCCTTTACCTGCAAAAGCGCATCCAGATTGATCCAGATGTGGGAGAAGACCTGGANATCNTGCTGAACGATGCGCAGACATCCGGTGGGCTGCTGATTTCCATTCCCCGGGAAAAATCGGAGCTTTTGATCCGGAAGCTGGAAGGAAAAAAATGCGAATCTGCCGCCGTCATCGGACGTGTTTTGTCTTTCCACAAAGTAAACCTCAGGGTAAAAAAGCAGGGTTCATAGCCTCTCGTTCCCCCTCCAGAAAGCAAAAAAGACATCTTCCAGCCACCTTTCTGGAATAACCTGGCAGCAGGAGTGGTTATGAAAGGCAAAACAGAGAGGGTTCACTAAACACAGGGAGGCCTACCATGAAACGCATCCATTTTGCGCTGATAAACCTGCTGCTCATCGGCCTGCTGGCGCTGCCGGCCGTTGCCGGAGACAAAGAGAAAAAGGAGAAGGGTGAATACACCATCCTCATTAAAGGAATGATGTGCTCGGATTGCGTCAGCCGGGTACAGAAAGCCTTGCTGGAGGTGGACGGCGTGCAATCGGCCGAGGTATCGCTGGAGAAAAGCGAAGCCCGCGTGGTGGTGAAGGGCAAAAACGTAACAGCCAAAACGCTGCGGAAGGCGGTCCGCTCTGCCGGTTTTGAACCGATCCGCATCGAAAAAGAGGAGGCGGCAACCGCCCTGGTGAAAATCAAAGGGATGATGTGCGCGGACTGCGAGGCGAAAGTAAAAAAAGCCCTGCTTCAGCTGGAAGGCGTGGAAGAAGCAGAGGTTTCTGCTAAAACGGGAGAAGCCCGCATTTTACTGAATCCAGAGAAAGTAAACGAAAAGGGCCTGCGCAATGCGGTAAAGGCAGCCGGATTTGAGCCGGTAGCCATCCGTTTTCCGGAAAAAGAGAAAAAATGATCGCCCGTTAAGCTGTTTTATCAGTCAAAGAACCCGCCCCCTTCCTAGGAGCGGGTTCTTTGTATATGAACGGGTAAAAACCCTGTTATGATCCTGCCCCGGCCAGCCGGTACAAATTTAGGGCGGGGTGCGGTCTTTATTTTGCCCAGGTCGGCAGAAACCGGACGGCACACCCTCCGCCAGACGCAAGACGGACACGAAGCGTATCGTCCGGAATCACTTCCTCCCTCAAGACGGCCACCTGGGTAGGTTTTCGGTCCGCTTCCGGACCATCGGCGTAGATCTCTGCGATGAAATGGCCTTTCCCTAGAAAGGACAGAGGAATCCGCAGATCTCTGGGCGTCCAATCCGTCATTGCCCCCAGGTACCATTCCTCTCCGGACCGCCGGGCCAGAACGATGTAATTGCCCACGTCCCCCTCGACGAACCGCGTTTCATCCCAGACCGTAGGAACCGCTTTCAAAAATTCGAATCCGGGTTGCCCCCAGTACGATTCCGGATGATCCACCAGCATCTGCAGCGGGCTGTAGTACACCACGTACATGGCCAGCTGATGGGCCCGGGTCCCCAGTGCCATCGGTGGGACAGCCCGTCCGCGGAACGTTTCACGGGTTCCCACATTAAAAGCGCCCGGGGTAAAATCCATAGGCCCTACGAGCATTCGGATGAACGGAATGTGGAGCTCATGTTCTGGCGAACAGTAGGTGCTCCACTTGCTGTACTCCAGTCCGAGAACGCCTTCCCGGGTGAGTAAATTGGGAAAGGTGCGGCGCAACCCCGTGGGCTTGTAAGCCCCGTGGAAATCCACCACCAGATGATGTTCAGCAGCCTTTTGCACAACCCGCCGGTAGAACCGAACCATTTCCTGATCGTCGCGGTTCATGTAATCTACTTTTATGCCTTTGACGCCCCATTTTTCGTAGAGGGCAAACGCTTCGTTCATCTGGCGTTCCACACAGCGCCAGTTGACCCAGAGGAGCACTCCAACGTTCTTGGCTTGCGCATAGCGCAGAATTCCCGGCAGGTCAATCTCCGGAATGGGGCGGGTAATATCCGCATTCACATCATCATGACGGCCATACCATCCTGCGTCGATCAGGAGGTACTGTAATCCCGCATCGGCGGCAAAGTCGATGTAGTATTTCATGGTAGCCGTGTTCATGCCGCCTTTGAAATCCCTTCCGACAACGGTTCGCCCGGACCACCAGGGCCAGGCCACCTTGCCGGGCTGGATCCAGCAGGGCCGTTCAATCTGGCTGGGTTCATTGAGCGCCAGAATTACGTCGGAGCCGATAAGCTGCCCGGGATGATCCGCCACCATAAACAGCCTCCAGGGCATAGAAAACGGCGTTTCCAGCCGGGCACACACGTCCGGCGAATCCGGAAGCGGTGAAAGGCGGCTCACAAATGTTCCCCTTTCCCCTGCAAATGCAGACAGGTACATCCCGGCGTAGTCTTCCAGATCGGCCTCGGAGATGGCAACCCATGGTCCCCCCGAAACACCGACCAGAAGCGGCAACCCGATGAGAGCATCCGTTTCAAATTCGGACGTTTGCTTTACCNGATAGTTGGTCTCGTAAGGAGTGNGGAATCCCTTGAGGATTAATGCGTAAGCCGTTCCGGCCGCCAGGCGCACAAAAGTCCGTTCTTTCGTAACAACGAAGGACGTAAGGGAAGGCTGCCTCGGCAACCGCAGGCGGAATGCAACGGCCCTGTTGTAAGCGCGGACATCCAGGTAGTACAACCGATGCCCTCCAGTCTGTTCCCGCAGAGTAAGCGTGGCGCCGTTGCAGAAATCGCGCAGGTAGCGGTTTTCACCGTACAGCAGTTCTGTCACCGCCCTCCGCTGCCAGCGCTGGATGTCCACAATTTCCACGCCGCGGCCAATGGGAGCGCCCCGATCCAGATCCAGCCGGACAGGTGAAAATGCCACTATCTCCCTCCCCCTGTACCGGATGGAATAGGCCAGGTGTTTTCCCTGCGGAAACGGTCTCCGGAAATCGCGCACATCCACCGAAATTTGCAGGGAACCGTCCGGAGAGGTCACCACTACTTCTGCGGTTGCCCGATGAAGCCCGATCAGCACGCAAATGGCCATCCACATAAGTCTTTTCATGGCACGGTCTCCCCAGCTTTTTATCCTTCTTTCTCCCGTATTACAGCGAAACACGGCGGGGGCAACTGTCCCGCCTGCTTCCCATCTTCTGAACACACTTGGCTCTCCTGTGGCCGGGCGGACCAGTCATTCGGGTCCGCAGCTGCCTGGTGCCGGAGAAGGCCCGGCTGGAATTATCTCCTTCTGGCGAATTCCGGATAACAGGGTGAATACAGCACGGATTTTTTCCGTATCAGCAATTTTCCGCCGGCCACAAAGGGTTCTCCTCTTTCGCTGAGATGCTGAATGAGCCGGTCCCGCCATTTCCGGAGGACCCGCCGGTAGCCGGCATCCTTTGCCAGGTCGTGCAGCTCACCCGGGTCTTCGTGCACATTGAAAAGCTGTTCCTCTCCCGTGTAAGCATGGTAGATGTACTTCCAGCGACCATCGGCTAGGGCGCTCCAGTAGTTCTGTGGGCTATAGGTGGCCGCATGCTCCAGGTCAATCCATTCGCGCCAGGGAGCAGCAGGATTGCGAACCAGTTCCAGAAGGCTTCTCCCATCCAGATGGTCAGGGATCAGCGCCCCGGCCGCGTCAAGCAGAGTGGGCAGTACATCCCGCACTTCCACCGGAACCGCAATCTGGCTTCCCCTGCGGTGCTCCAGGCCAAACGTCCGCGGCCAGCGGAGGATCATGGGAATGTGCGATGATCCTTCATAGGCATACGTTTTGCGCCACAGATGGTGGTCGCCCAGCATATCCCCGTGATCCGCCAGAAAAAGGATCAGCGTGTTTTCATAAAGCCCGCGATCCTTAAGGGCTTTCAGTATCCGGCCGATCTGTTCATCCACAAAACTCACGCTGCCATAATAGCCCCGCCGTGACCGGCGAACCTGGGCCAATCCCAGATTTCCGTGCCACAAACCGGGGGGTGGTGGTTCCGGGTGGGCGGCAAAACGTTCTGCCCAAGGGCTGATCCAGGGACCGGGCATATCCTCGTCCCGGTAGGCGTCAAAAAAGCGCTGCGGCGGATCGTACGGGCTGTGCGGCCGCTCGAAACTCACCTTCAGAAAGAATGGTTGAGGCCGACTGTATTCCTGGAT
>MTOL01000107.1 GCA_002011685.1 Deferribacteres bacterium JdFR-76 | reverse complement strand
GGCCAAAGCCGCCGTGGCCGTGGGGGCCGACGGTGTGATGGTAGAAGTGCATCCCAACCCCTCTAAGGCCCTTTCTGATGGGCCCCAAAGCTTGACCTTCGAGCAGTTCCGCGAAATGATGCGGGAGATCCTTGGAATTGCGGAGGTTCTTCACCGCCGGGTGGCCAATGAAACAGCCTGAGGAGATCATGGATACGGCAAAGAACATCCGCGTTGCTTACCAGGGAATTGATGGGGCCTATAGCCAGGAGGCAGCGTACCGGTACTTCGGCAAGGGAAGCAAAACCATCGGCTGTGCTACGTTCGACGAGGTGGTAAGAAAGGTGGAGCAGGGCGAGGTAGAATTCGGCATCCTCCCGNCCGAAAATTCCGCAGCTGGAACCATTGTTCAAACGTACGACCTGCTGCTGGAGTCCAATTTGCAAATTGTTGGCGAAGTTTATCTGCCAGTGCATCACAACCTGATGATCCTGCCGGATGCTGAATGGAAAAATGTCCGGGTGGTTTACTCTCATCCACAGGCTCTTGCACAGTGTGCTCAGGCCATCCGGCGGTTCGGTCTGCGTCCGGAGGCTACGTGGGACACGGCTGGAAGCGCCAAAAAAATTAGGGAGGAGGATCTGCGGGATGCAGCCGCCATAGCCAGCCGGTCGGCTGCGGAGGTCTACAATTTGAAAATCGTTGCTGCCAATATCGAGGATCTGGACCACAACATGACCCGCTTTTTTGTGCTGGGAAGAGCTCCCTTCCGGAGGGGAAGGAACCACAAAAGCTCCATCGTCTTTACAACCCGGCATCAGCCAGGGGCACTGGTTGATTGCCTGGCTGAATTTGCCTCACGGGGCATCAATCTGACGAAGATTGAATCACGCCCGGACCGCCGCAAACCCTGGCACTATGTGTTTTATCTGGATTTTGAGGGGTGTCTGGAAGATTCGCAGGTGGAACAGGCCCTCCTTCAGCTGCTGAAGAAAGCCACGTTTGTGAAGGTGCTGGGAAGCTATCCTGCAGGAGACAAGGATGGCAGGCCGTAGCATCCGGATCGGCATTGTGGGGTTGGGGCAGATTGGTGGCTCCCTGATGCTGGCTTTGCGGCGCTCCGGAGAATCCCTGCAACTGGGAGGGTATGATCTCAACCGCAAACGGCTTGCCTCGGCGCAGCCGCATCTTCATTTCGCCGCGGAAAGTGAAACAGAGTTGTTCCGCTGGGCGGAAATCGTGTTCCTTGCCACGCCTGTCCAGACGATTCTGCAGCTTCTTCATATAGCAGGAAACCGTTACCCGTCGGTACTTTTTACCGATGTGGGCAGCACCAAACGGGCTGTTGTGGACTGCGCGCATTCGTACACCAGTCTTCGGTTTGTACCCGGACATCCTTTTGCAGGAAATGAGCGTGAAGGTGAGCAGGGTTGGGATTCGGAGTTGTTTTCCGGGCGGCCATATTTTCTTGTTTCCACCGAAAAGACCAGCAAAGAAGATCTGAACCAGATCCGGCACCTGGTTGCTGCGATCGGTGCCCATCCTGTAGTACTGGACGCGGCAACCCATGACCGTCTCCTGGCCCTGACCAGCCATTTGCCACTTCTGCTTTCGGCGGCCACTGCGCTGCTGTTTGAGTCTTTGGGACCGGGAAATTATCCGGAAACCATCGGTTCGGGCATCCGGTCTGTGGCGCGGCTGGCAGGCGGTAGCCCGACCATGGGACGCGACCTGCTTTTCACCAACCGGGACGAAGTTCTGCCTCTTCTCCGCCGGCTGAAAGACGTGCTCGACCGTTTTGCGCGGGAACTGGAACAGGGAAATGGCCAGGCTCTGCTGGCGCTGCTGGAACGGGCTCAGAAGCTTTACTGGAAACGAATTGCAGACAGCGGAGGGAGCGTATGATCCGGATCCTGCCGGCCCGAGAGGTTAGCGGAGAGATTTGTGTGCCGGGGGACAAATCGATCTCCCACCGGGCCCTGATTCTCGCCGCCCTTGCAGCAGGCGCTTCCGAAGTGGAAAACCTGTCCGAAGGCAGGGATGTTCGTTCCACTGCGGCTGTTCTCCGCAAGCTGGGTGTGAAAATAATGGAGGATGGATGGAACCGGGTCCGCATTTTAGGCTGCGGGCGATTTGGTTTTCGGGAACCGCCGGGGATCTTGTATTGCGGAAATTCCGGAACCACGGCCCGGCTGATGGCTGCCGTTTTGACGGGGCAGCGTTTTTTCAGCGTCCTGGCTGGCGATACGTCGCTTTCCCGCCGTCCGATGAAGCGTGTGGTGGAACCGCTCCAGCGGATGGGCGCACGGATTGAGGGCCGCCAGGGGGGCGAATTTCTCCCGCTGGCTATTTCGGGTGCAGAGCTCCGCGGAATCCGGTACCGCATGCCTGTGGCCTCCGCCCAGGTGAAAACTGCTTTGCTGCTGGCAGGGCTTCTGGCCGAAGGGGAAACCCGCATTTCCGAGCCGAGCCGCAGCCGGGATCATACCGAGCGTTTCTTCAGGTGGCTGGGAATCGATTTCAGCTCCAGCGGATTGCAACACCGGGTGCGGCCGTCGCAGATTCGCGCTTTTCGCATGAAAGTGCCCGGCGATTTTTCTTCTGCCGCCTTTTTTCTGGCCCTGGCCGTCTTGCATCCGCGGGCCGAGCTGACTATCCATAACGTGAATCTAAATCCCACACGGACGGGATTCTTGCGGGTGCTTCAAAGGATGGGAGCGGAGATCCGGATCACCGTGGAAGATAAAGAGCCAGAGCCCGTGGGGTCACTACATGTCCGCAGCTCGGCCCTGAAAAACGTCCCCGTTCCCGCAGAAGAAATTCCGCAAATGATCGATGAGCTCCCTCTTCTGGGACTGGTTGCTGCCTGCGCCGAAGGAGTTCTGGAACTGAGAGGAGCCAGAGAACTGCGGGTAAAAGAGAGCGACCGGATTGCTGCACTGGTTTCCCAGCTCCGGCGGATGGGAGCATCCATAGAAGAGCGCGATGATGGCTTTTTCGTAGAAGGGCCCGCGGTCCTGAAAGGGTGCCGCCTCCGCTCGTTTGGCGATCACCGGATTGCCATGACGCTGGCAGTTGCTGCCAGCATTGCCCGCGGCGAAAGCTTGCTCGCAGGCGAAGCGTGGATCCGCATCTCCTTCCCGGCGTTTTTTGCAACTCTGAAAGCAATTGGGGGGCAGTTCGAATGAAGTTTTTTGGACTGCTGGGTTATCCGGTGCGCCATAGCTTTTCTCCGGTACTAATGAATACGCTGGCCCATCAGGAAGGGTGGGACCTGGTCTATGCTGGTTTGAATGTTCCGCCGCAGAAGCTGTCTACCTTTTTTCAGTTGGCGGCGGAGCTGCCCATTCACGGGCTCAATGTGACGGCCCCGCACAAGCGGAGCGTCCTGAATTACTGTGTCCGGGTGTCAGAAACGGTGTCGCATATTTGCGCGGCCAATGTGCTGGTGCTTCAGGGCGGAAAATACGTTGCAGAAAACACCGACGTTCCGGGATTTCTTTACGGTTTGCGGCTGCTGCTGGGGGCTGAAGAAATAAAGGAGGCTCTGGTTCTGGGGGCCGGAGGGGCAGCGCGGGCTGCGGTTTTAGGGCTGTTCCGTGCCGGGGTGAAGGAAATTTTTGTGGCCAGCCGTTCGGTTCAGCGTGCTGGGGAATGGCAACGGGACTGTCCCACCCTGCTGGATATGGGAAAACTGTCCTTCGTTGTGCTGGAAAAGGGGCTTTTGGAGGACCTTCTACCGGGTATGCAGCTGGTTGTTCAGACCACACCCGTTGGAACCTGGCCGGATGTGGAGGAATCGCTGGATGTTCCTCTGGAGCGGCTCCCCGTAGGGGCTTTTGTGTACGATCTGGTGTATAATCCTGTGGAAACAACCTTTTTGAAACGGGCCAAACGTTGCGGGGCACGGGTTCTGGGCGGTTTGCCAATGCTCGCTGCGCAGGCTGTGGAAGCTCTGCGGATCTGGGGATATGAAATTCCGGTTGAGCGCGCCCTGTCGGTGCTGCAGGATTTTTTAAACACAAGGCGAAAAGGTGGGGAGCAGGCATGCTGACATACCATACAGCGGGTGATTCGCACGGTCCGGTACTCATAGGGATTGTGGAAGGATTTCCAGCTCACGTGCCGGTAGACGAGGAATTTGTAAACCGTATGCTGGCCCGGCGGCAGGGCGGTTACGGCCGGAGCAAACGGCAACGGCTGGAAAAAGACCGTGCCCAATTTGTGGCTGGAGTCTGGAAAGGCGAAACAACGGGAGCTCCTATCGGTATTCTGATCCGGAAC
>MTOL01000105.1 GCA_002011685.1 Deferribacteres bacterium JdFR-76 | reverse complement strand
GGTCGGCCGGTCTGGCACTGATGTGGATTTTGTTTGCTTACAGCGGGTGGAATGCTGCCACATACATCGGGGCAGAAATCCGCCGTCCGGAAAAGACCCTTCCAGCGTCGCTGATGCTGGGCACAGGAACGGTCATGCTTCTTTATCTGCTGCTGAATGTTTTTTATTTTTACGCTGTGCCGCTTTCCCGGTTGAAGGGCGTTCTTGCCGTTGTGGGCGAAGCGNCGCGCTGGTCTTTTGGAGTGCAAGCGGATGTGATGATGTCTTCCTTGGTTGCCCTCGCCCTATTTTCGTCGCTGAGTGCCTTTATCATTCTGGGACCGCGTGTGTATTATGCCATGGCCCGGGATGGGGTTTTCTTCCCTTTTGCGGCACGCGTTGATGAGCGCCGGAAGGTCCCGCATATTTCCATTTGGCTGCAGGGGGCGCTGGCCTGTCTATTCGTCTTAACCGGCTCTTTTGATCAGATTCTTACCTATATGGGGTTTGCTCTGGGAATTTTTCCTCTGCTCACGGTTGCTGCTGTGTTTACGGTGCGTGCCCGAACCGGCAAAAAGCCGCCGGGCTTTCCCTGGGTTCAGGGATTTTACATTGTGCTTTCTGGGACCGTGCTGGTTCTGGCCTTTCAGGAACGCCCGTACGAATCTACCGTGGCCATCCTCACGGTGCTGGCTGGAATCCCGGCCTACTTTTTCTTCCAAAGGAAATACGAGATGCGGTAAAAAGAGGTTGTTGGAAAGCAACAGCTGAAAGGAGAAGCCGATGAGAGAGATAAAACTTGCACTTCTTTTCTGCATTCTGGCAGCTTGGGTGTCTGCCCCGGCCGCACAAACCCGTCAGAGTGAAACGGACCTTGATCGTCGGGTGAAGGAATTCCTGGAAAAACAGCGTGGCAAATGGTATGATTGGAACATTCCGGAGGCGGACGGCCGGTTGCTTTACAACCTCATTGTGAAGCACGGATACACGCGAGCGCTGGAGATTGGGACGTCCACAGGGCATTCCGCAATCTGGATTGCCTGGGCGCTCAGTAAAACGGGAGGAAAGCTGATCACCATTGAGATCGACGAACGGCGTTACCGCCAGGCGCTGCGCAATTTTGAGAAGGCCGGCCTGAGCCGTTTCATTGACGCCCGTCTCGCCGATGCCCATAAACTCGTTCCCAGACTGGAGGGACCATTTGATTTTGTCTTTATCGATGCGGACAAAAGCTGGTACCGTCAGTATGTGGAATGGTTGCTGCCCAAGCTTAAAGTGGGCGGTTGCATCGCGGCCCATAACGCCCGCATGCGGGTCCGCGGCATCCGGGAGTTCCTGAATTATCTCTTCCGCCAGGAGAACCTGAAGACCACCATTGTGGATTCCAGCCGAGCAGGGATGTCGGTAAGTTTTAAAATTAGATGATGAGTGTGGAAAAGGGACCCATCCAAAAACCACGCTTGCGGTTTTTGAAACGGCCGTTCTTCTTTTTGTCACTGTTGTGGTGAACACAGGCAGACCATCCGACCGGTAAAAATATGCGGCCCCAGCATTCAAAAAAGGCCGGGTTGCCTTTTGCGGCGACCCGGCCAGTTTCTGCCCTGTTTTGCCCGATTTCGGGCCCATGTCGTGCCGGACGACATCCTCCCGATTTGCCGTTATGCTCGCCGACTATTTGATCTTTTTTAGCATCTTCCACGGATGCTCCATGGTGGGGCTGTACCGCAGAGCCTTTTTGAAGGCGCGCCGGCTACGCTCCAGCTGGATTTGTCCAAGGGTGTCCCAGAGGGCGCCGCTGCGCGGGTAAAGTTTCAGAGCTACCCTGAGCAGCAGTTCGGCCTCGTCCAGGCGGTTCCATCGGAAAAACTGCCTGGCATAGCGCGCCAGCGACCGGGCGGACACCGCCGACTGGCCAAAGCTTGCTTTGCGAGCTTGTTTCAGTTCCTGTAAAAGAGCGGTGGAATCCTGCTGTATGGCAAAAGCCATTGCCCGAAAGAGATGCGGATGGGCTGTTTTTGGATAAAGTTTGGCCAATTTTTGCGCCACGTTCAGTGCCTTTTCGGTCTCATTCTGCAGGAGCAGGTCAAAAACGGCATCGCCGAAATCGGCCAGGTAGTTGGGATAGATTTTCCGCCCGGCAAACTGTTTCTGCAGGTGGCGTAGAATTCCATCGAGGTCTTCATAAACGGCAATGTGCAACCGCCGGAGGGCCGGGGTCCAAACTTTCTCCCATTCCGCTGAAAACNCTTNAATCCACTTTTCCAGAGCCGCAGAAAAACGGTAGGTTTCCGGGATGGCGGCACCGGACCGATAGAGTTCGATGTAATCCTTAAAAAACGGAAGGGCACCGTTTTTATGGTATTTTTCCAGATGGCGGGCACCTTTTGCCGCCAGCAGCTGTTGCGTCATGTAAGCGCCCACACGGACAAATGCCTCGTCTGCAATGGGGTGGCGGCCATCGCGGATCCGCTTCAGAAACCGCCTGTAGGAGGAACGCAGGGAGTCCGGCTGGGTGGCAGCGTTAAAATAGGCAAAGGCCGCTTTCAGTTTGTCCGTATCTTTGAGCTTTCGGTTCCGAAAGCGGTCGAACTCGGCCATCCCGTAATTAAACGTGTTCCACACGGCCAGATAGAGGGCGTCGTGGATCCGATTGCCGGTATAGACGGGGATATTCCAGGCTTCGTCCATGAGGAGCTGGTAGAGGCGGTGTCCGTAAATATGCAGGTTGGCGCCTTCTAGGTTGTATGCCAGGGCGAAAGCAAAATTGAGAGTGGGAAAGCGGACCAGCAATGTGCGGGTTTCCGGTTGTCCGCCCGTATGGTAAGCCATGAAGTGGCCGTTAACCGGTTCGATGCGCCAGCCCATTCCATAATCCACAAAGTAGCCGGAACGGATGGCCATCGAGGTCTCCATTTCATCCAGACTTTTTTGGGTAAGAACGCGGGCATTGGCCAGACCCTCAGCATATTTCAACAGATCTGGCACAGTGGAACGTGTTCCTCCTGCGGCGAAGCGGCTGCTGATGTCTACGAATTCGGAATTTTTGATTTCTCCAAAAACAAGCTGGTAGCCGCGCACCCGATTGGGGATCAGATCAAACGGGTCGTCCATGCGGGTATCATTCATGTCCAGCGGCTCCCAGAGGTGCCGCCTGAGGTAATCGCCAAATGACATACCGGATGCTCCTTCGACGATAGCGCCCAGGAGATTGTACCCGTAACTGGAGTAGTTATAACGGGTTCCCGGTTCGGCTACCAGGTCAAAATTGGCGAAGATAGCCAGCGCATCGCGGGTGTATTTGTGTTCTTTGATGTGTCCTTCCACATCGTAGTCTTTATAGTGGCTGATTCCTCCAAGGTGTCCCAGCAGCTGCCGGATGGTGATGGGCCAGTTTTTCCAGGGAAAATAAGGCACGTATTTGTGGATTTCATCATCCAGTTTCAATTTACCTTTTTCTGCCAGCTGTAAGATGGCTACAGCGGTCATGGATTTGGTGTTGGAGGCAAGGCGGTAAGCAGAACGAGCGTGGGCAGGGGTTTTATTTTCCAGATCGGCGTACCCGTATCCCTTAGCCCAGAAAAAATCACCCTGGTAATAGCCGATGGAGAGGCCCGGGATTTTGTCCACCTTCATCTGCTGATGTATAAAGCGGTCCAGTTCTTTCAGCTGGCTATCAGAAAGCCGTATTTTCTGGGCCTGGAGTGGCAACGCCAGCAGAAAAAAAGCGGCTGCCAGAAGCCCCACGATTGCGAACCACCGTTTGCTGGCCATAACCATCCCTCCCTCATTTGGTTCATGATTCATTAGGTCTGGCGTCTGGAAAATCACCGGTCATTGTCGTTTCATTTTTTTCGCATCAGGAAGCGGTCAAAGAAGTCGGCCGCAGCCCGATATGCCTTCAGCCAGCTTTTGTGCATGAGGAAGCTGTGTACCTCGTCGGGGAAAACGAGCACCTCCACGTGGGCTTTCCCTTCCCGGCGCAGGCGCTGGACCAGATCTGTTGTCTGGATGAAATCGACGTTGCGGTCATCGTCTCCGTGGATGAAAAGCACGGGAGAAGTCCAGAACGCAACATCCGCTACGGGGGAAGAATCATATGCCAGGCGCATCAGATCATCACCGGCGATTCCCCAATCGCCGCTACCCCGGCGCCGGGCCCGCAGAGACCAATCATGCACGCCGTGCAGGTCCACACCCGCAGCAAAGAGATCCGAATCCCGTGCAAGGCCCATGGCTGTCAGGTAACCGCCGTATGAACCTCCCCACAGTCCAATCCGTCGGGGGTCCACTT
>MTOL01000003.1 GCA_002011685.1 Deferribacteres bacterium JdFR-76 | reverse complement strand
TTTGACAGTGAACGGCATGTGGATAGCATGTTTCCTGGAGATATCAGTCCTGTTTCGGATGGAATTGAAATCGCCGTATCCAGCGGCTATATGTTGTTAAGCGGAGTTACCGGTTCTGTATTGTGGAAATGGGATTTAGCTAATCAACAGAATATCGAAGGGCAATCTGTAGCTGTTGGTGAACTCCGTGAGGATTATCCAGGGAAAGAAATCTTAATTGCTCAGCAAGCCCCGGCAAACGATGAGTATTTGTTCTCATATGATGGTACGTTGATCACAACGTACAATGGCCCGCCCGAGTTTGATGCAAGCTATGAAACAACCCTGATTCAATGGATCGGGGATCCGGCGCTTGAAATCGTTGAGCAACCATACGGACGGGGACGAACGGTTGCAATCTTTGATGGACATCTAAATCCATTGGGAGAAATTGATCCATCTTTTACATATGGTCAGGTTGGATATCGGGTTGCAAATATAACCGGGGATTTTCGGGAGGAGTTTGTGTTTTTTAATAGGAATTTTTTGGTCATTGTTAAAAACGATGCACCGAATCCGTTTTCAGGAACGGATCCATGGGTAGATCCGTAGTATGCACGTTTTCAATTTAATTGGGTATACTACTGAAAATGTCTGGAAGAGGTGGCGTTTCGCATAGCATTTGCTGCGCCTTATTAATGGTTTTGGGGATCGGAAGTAGCTTGCTGGCACAAAACCAAGGAGTTTTTTTCCAGAATTCCTATTCCACATTTTCAATTGAACTGGAGACAACGAAAATCCGAGGAGCAGAGATTTATGGTGGGAACGGTGCTTCCGGGGCATCCATCGGAATTGCAGCTCTGGATAGTATGACACTTCTTGCGAAAGAAGATGCATACATTAGTTCTGATCGGCCAGATGAAAATTTTGGCAGTTTGGGATATCTAAAAGTCAAAGGGATTGGAGGCAAGTCCCGGGGAAGATTTAGTGAACCGCTTCAGGGTTTTGCGAAGGCGGCTTTGCTGAAATTCGATGTTCCGGTTGTGAAAGGGAAGATAATCGAGGCAAAACTTGAGCTATTTGCACTCAGCTCAGGGTATGGAGGAGGCGTCTTTTTTTTAAACCCTAATGAGGATCAATTGCAGTGGCATGAAACATCCGTAACATGGAATGATCGACCTGTCGGATTGAATGAGCTGGGCGATCCGGGAACTTTTCTGGATTACTTGGAACAGATCGAGGCGAACCAGTGGTACGCTTTTGATGTCAGCGGAATTTTGGAATACAGTTTGCCGGAATGGCAATTTTGTATTGTGGCGCAGACAGGATGGGAAACGCTGTGGGCATCTCGCGAATCGCCTTATTCGCCTCGCCTGAAAATCTATTATGTTCCTGAGCCAGATTCAGTTCGTTATGAAGGAGAAGTTCTCTATTCTTCCGGCGGGAAGGGGATTCCGAATGTTCTGGTACAGGTTTATGATGATACAACCCAAATAGCCCGAACGTTTAGCGATACGGCCGGGTTTTTTCATTTTTCTGTAGGGAAGCATTTGGATACGGTTCGAGTGATTCCATCCAAACCTGCCTTTGAGGACGTCTCACCTACGTCCATCATTGTTTATGATGCCGCTTTGACAGCAAGGCATGCTCTTGGATTAAATGCGCTGGATTCATTGCAACAGAAGGCAGCTGATGCCGACCTGGATGGCAATGTCCTTGTCTATGACGCCGCTCTAATTGCACGATATGCCGTAGGGATTCAGGATACTACACAACGGTCAAAAGTAGGTTTCTGGACTTTCGTCCCTGCCGTCTGGTACCTATTCCCATCAGCCTGGACAAACGGACAGTTGCTTACTTTTCGGGGTGTATTAATTGGCGATGTGGATAACAGTTGGCAAATGAACAAACCAGCATCGTTGGCCGAAAACGTGGTGAAAGTAAAAAAGTCTTTGCAAAAAGATTCTTTGTTGATTGAGGTTTCTGTTGCAGAACCGGTGGATGTTTTGGCGTTTCAAGCTAAAGTTGAATCCAGCGGCTTGGATTTTGGTGATGCCACAGCGAGGTTTATCTCGAAAATTCATCCGGGGGTCAATTCTATTGTTCATGCTGGTCAAGATTTTTTGCAAATTGGTGCCTATTCGGGCAAAAAGTGGCGGATCGGTCAAAAAGTACTTGAAATTGCAATCCCTGTCTACCAGAGAAGCGCCATTCGAGACGGTGATCTCGAGATTATCGTATGGTTAGATAATCAGATGTTGAGGTTCTCTGGTATGGAGAGCAATCAAGGTTTGGGAGCGCATCCTACGTCTTTTTCTCTATCTCCAGCATATCCGAATCCTTCGAACCACTCGATTCGGTTTAAGGTTGATATTCCACAACTGGGAGAGTTGGTGTGGAGAGTCTACGACGTTCAAGGGCGTATAGTTGTATCGAGAGGCCCTTATGAGTTGAGAGCTGGTTCGCATTGTTTTACATGGAATGGGGTAGACGAATCTGGAATGCCTGTTTCTTCGGGGGTATATTTTCTGGTGGTGGAATTTATGCAAGATATACGTTTCGATAAGCTACTCATTCTGAAATAAGAGGAGCAGGGATCTTTAGAAACCATGTAAACCACCGTGGAGGGATCTCATAAAATGTTGAAGAAGTGGCCGGCAATCCTGCTGATCAGCACTTTGGTGTGGTTGCCGTTTAAAAATGTCAATGGGCAGGTTAGCTTTTGGCGCCATACCATCGATTCCTATTTTGGGGCTTACTTCATCAGTTTATTTGACATGGATAAGGATGGGGATCTGGATATCATATCAGGGCATAGCTCTTTAGCCTGGTGGGAAAATGATGGAAGCGGTAATTTTCAGAAGCATTCGATTGATAACGCGGTATCAGCCCTCTGGTCCATTGCGCCTGTGGATGTTGATAAAGACGGGAAAGTCGACCTACTGATTGCAGACAGTGGGAACCATGATATTGTCTGGTACCGGAATACCGGTTCTGGTTTCAAGCGGATTGTCATTGAAAGTGGGTTCATTAATGCAGAATCGGTTGGCGGCGGCGATTTTGACGGCGACGGAGATATCGACATCGCCGGGTTGACAGTTGGAACCGACACTTCGCCGGGAATAGTTGCCTGGTGGGAAAATCGTTCGTTTAATTTTTACCGTCATGATATCGATCTTTCATTTGACCGGGGGCATAAATTGCTGGTAACGGATCTGGACAGGGATGGGNATCTTGACATTCTTGCATGTGCGGCCTCAAGCAAAGGCGTTACGCTGTTCAGAAACGACGGTCAGGGAAATTTCAGCAGCAAAGTTCTTTACTCTGGATCCGGGATTGCCATGTATCTAACCGACTATGATAAAGATGGGAGAACGGACATTCTGTATACCCGTCATGGTACCGGCCAGGTTGTTTTGCTCCGCAATAGCGGAGGAACGTCTTTTTCTGCCAATACACTCATATCGGGGTTGAACTGGCCTCATTTTGCTGTTGCCGCGGATTTTAACCTGGATGGAAAACCGGATATTGCTGTAGTTACACGCGATGGAAATACACTGGAATGCTATGAAAATACGGGCGGATCGTTCCAGCGACATGTGTTATCAAACATCTCGGGACCGTTTACTGTGGCTGCGGCCGATATGAATGGGGACGGTTTGGATGACATTGTCTCTGGTAGCAAAAATGACATGAAGCTCTGGTGGTGGGAAAATGAGCAGTCGCTACCAAAGAGCATCACCCTGAATACTCCCAATGGTGGGGAACGGATGCTGGCCGGGTCGACGTGGCTAATCAAGTGGTCCAGCAGCGGCAATATTTCCAACGTTGCAATCCGTTTTTCGGACGATGGAGGAAGCAGCTGGTCAACGGTTACGTCGGGCACGGCAAATGATGGAAACTATACCTGGCGGGTTCCCGACCGCGTTTCCTCCCAGTGCCTGATTGAGGTGTCCGATGCAAACGATGCGAGCGTTTCGGATCGGTCCGATGCTACATTTTCAATCTCTAAGGCGACCGTTTCCGGAAAGGTCGAGTATTTTGATGATTTGCATGTAATTCCGGGCGTAGAGGTAGACAATCTCGGAACTTCACAGAATCCGGATGCGACGGTGGATCCATCCGGGAACTTTTCATTCGATCTTGGGTACGGGACCTTCGAATTTACCTTCCACAAAGCAGCACACGCCGATGTAAACAACGCTCTTACTTTTTACGATGCAGCCCTGGTCGCCCGAAACGTGGTTGGCCTATCGCCGCTGTCTGCGCTCCAGAAGCAGGTTGGAGATGTGAC
>MTOL01000005.1 GCA_002011685.1 Deferribacteres bacterium JdFR-76 | reverse complement strand
GGGGAACGCAGCAATACCGCTGTACGGAAAATCCGGGAAAGCTCCCGTCGCAAAAAAGAAAAAAGTTTCTCTTCACCGCGAAAAAGCGGTTGAAGAAAAATGGGGCCGATCCGCCCGGCTTTTGCCCGCCTGCCGTGAAGCATGATTTCTTTAGAAAACCTTCCCCACCCCAAACCGCAGCTGCAACCCGTACACGCTCATTGTGACTTTTCCCTGCGCAACTTTGACATCCGACAAACTGGCCCATGTGCCTGCAACAGCTAGCAAGCCCCGCCATCCTCGCCGCATATCCAAATCGCACTCCAGCTGCACCGTCAGTGCCGGACCTGCAAGTTCGTACCCATAGTAAGATCTGTCAGCAATTCTGCTTTCCGAATGGGCCAGAACAGGACCACTACCAGCGGCCACCAAGACCCGAAACCATCTCTTTTCCAGTACTTGCGCCGCCACCTGCATCAGAACAAGGTTAAGTCCGTGAGACACGGAAAGACGCTGAATGTATTCCGAAAGGGGCACCGTCTGATTCACCTGCACCCCGCGATGGACGCCCCGGACTTTCACAACTTTCTGAGTAATGCAATAAATTTTTGCATGCGTAAATGCCACCCCGACCCATTTATCCGTGCCAGGGAATGAAACCCACACTACAATGTGGTAGAAAAGCGGAAATTGGAATGAGCGGTCCTGGAAACGTAATCCCTGAATTTTCAGATCTGTATCAGAATGAATCCTCCAGCGCATTTCGGGAACCCGGGGATAGAATTTCCCCATCTGTACACCAAGAAAATACCTCGGACCTTCGGCGGCAGATGAGACATCCGCCATCGATGCCCAGCACCAGAACACCGGGAAAATCCATCCGGCCCAGCGCATTGGAATCTATCCCCGTTTTTTGCTTTCTAAAAAATACACTGGGAACGAACAAAAAAGAAAGGATTTTTTACGGCCGCATAATGGCAGGAGACGAGAAGCGGAAGAAAAGGTCACATTTTGCCGTGTCAAAATTCCAGTCCATGAGACTTATCGGAAGAAACAGCCCACCGTAAAGTCTCAATAACCGCCCCGGGTGATGAGCTTGCACATGAGCTTGCCCTTCTCCCAGGATTTTAATCCGTCCAAAGATGGCGGACTCTCGCAATGTGTTGTTTTACCTCCGCATCAAATGCCTGCTGCAGTTTCCGCGTCCAGGGACCCGGTTTGGCGCTTCCCACTCTTTTCCCGTCAATGTCTGTAACGGGAACAATCCCGATCGTTGTGCCGGTAACAAATGCTTCCTCCGCCTCCATTGCTTCCCGAAGATGCAAATCGCGCAAAGCAACTGGCAGCCCAATCTGACTTGCAAGATGCAAAACGATGGAGCGGGTAATACCGGGCAAGACATTCCCATCCACCGGAGGAACCACGAGATGTCCCTGACAGATGGCGAAAAAGCTATTTCTGGTAGTTTCCCGTACTTTTTCCCCTTCTCCGACCAGGAGCGCATCATAAGCCCCGGCCTCTATGGCCTGCTGAATAGCCAGAACATTGGGCAGTAGCATAATGGTTTTAAGATCGCAATGCCGCCACCGCATGTCCGGGACCGTTATCAGCTGTACACCCTGTCTCTGCCACTCCAGAAAGATTGTGTCATCCAGTTCTTCCACCGTCATCACCAGTGTAGGCCTGCTTTCCCTGGGGAAAGGATGGTCCCGGCGGGCCACGCCGCGGGTAATCTGAATGTAAATTTTGGACTCGGGGTAGCCGGCTTTCTTCAGCAGCTCACGGGCGATGTGGCGGATCCGGTCAAAATCCGTGAAAGGGATGCGGATACCTGCCAGGCTGCGCCGCAACCGGTGCAGGTGCTCCTCAAAATAAAAAGGAACCCCCTCGTACGTGCGGATGAACTCATACACCCCATCAGCAAAAAGAAAACCGCGGTCCAGCACCGGAACGCGCGCCTCCTCAAGAGGGACAATCCGGTCTTCCAGACTGACGTAGCACAGATCAGGCATCGTCCTCAGGACCGTTTACGGTTCAAGAATGGAACTCGCCACAACATTGGCCACGTAGCTCCGCAGCGGGACCACAGTCCCATCATCTTTCGGATGAACGCGGTTGGCAAGCAAGATCACCACGGTTTGTGTGCGCGGGTTGATCCAGATGGATGTGCCGGTATATCCGGTATGGCCAAACCCACCGGAAGGGAACAGGTCTCCTCCATTGGACGAATATGCCGAAGCCAGATCCCAGCCGAGCCCGCGTCCAGATTCTTTTACTTTCTCATAGACGGTGGTCATTCTCTTTACCGCAAGAGGACTGAAGACACGGATTCCCCGGAATTCGCCGCCGTTTAAGATCATCTGGGCAAAAATGAGAAGATCATCGGCACAGGAGAAAAGTCCGGCATTTCCCGAAATTCCACCGATGGTCCGCGCCAGCGGATCATGGACAACCCCATGCAAAGGCTTGCCATCCACCACTTCCGTAGGAACAATCCGATCGCGGTATTTCTTGTAAAAATCTGATTCATCGGACGGCTTCCCGTCTTTGCCGAGCGGGATATAGGCAGTATGCTCCATCTGGAGCGGCCGGAAGATCCGTTCCTGCGTGAAATGGTGAATGTTCTTGCCCGTGAGATCTTTAACAATTTTGGCCAGGGTAATGAACCCAAGACAGCTGTAATGGAATTTCTCCCCCGGCGGATTGGTTTTGGGCAAGAGGGCAATGTACTGCACCAGAGAATCAATGGGACAGGGAAAACCGAATCTCTCCCGCACTTTTTCTGCATCGGTGTACGGCGGCAGGCCGGAGGTGTGTGTCAGGAGGTGGTAGATGCGTGCGTCTGGTGCTTCGCGACCATTTTTATCCCTGTAGCGTAAGAATTGCGGAACAAATTTCTTTACCTTGTCAAGCAAGCGGATTTTCCCTTCCTCTACCAGCAACATGACGGCAGCAGCGGTTGCCACCGGTTTGGTAATGGAAGCCAGGTCGAATATCATATCTGCCTTCATCTTAACCTTGTACGGGACGAGCTGAGCGTAACCGTACGCCTTGCGGTAAACGATCCGGCCTTTCCGGGCCACAAGCAAAACCGCACCGGGAATGTCCTCATCTTCGATAGCCTTTTGAATAACAACATCAACGCGCTGCAGCCTCTCCGAGGACATCCCCACTTCTTCGGGCCTGGCAAACGGCAGAGGTTGCCCCATTCCCCGAGAGGTTCCCAGCGAAATCAACAGCAACCATCCTAGAAGAAACATCCTGCGTATCATCTCTTTCCCTCTCCCTTCTTTGTTCCGACCCGCACAATTGTAGCTCCCCACCCACCGAGAGCTGGCGGCGCATCTGAAAAGGTGATCACACTTCCCAGTCTTTCAAGTTCCTTCCGCACCATCCACTTCAGCCTGCTTTTTCCTTTACCGTGGATAATCCGAACTTCGCTGTATCCCTGCTGTTCCGCGTGCCAGATGAACTCACGAACCATTTCCGGAACCTGTTCCGGAAAAAACCCATGAAGGTCAAGAACATCTTCAACCACAACATATTCCGGAAGTGCGTCACCGCTGTCTTCAGCAGGACTTTCATGCCCTCTGTGCTTTCCCAAAAGCTTTTTCAACCAGCCGAACATCACCAGCGGTAGTGACGGATTTTTTCGCCCCGCTTCTGAATTTCGATCATTGCTTCAATGCCAATTTCAATGTGCAGTTTGGAGAACTTGCGGAAAACATCCCGCCCTGATGAAGACGTTTTGATGCCCTCTTTCTTCAGCGGCAAATCTGAGACCAAAAGCAGCGCCCCAATGGGTACTTTGCTAACAAATCCCACTGAAAAGAGGGCCGCACACTCCATATCGATGCCGATCGCCCGTTCCTCGTACAGCTGACGTTTAAAGCGTTCATCAAACTCCCAGAAGCGGTAATCGGTTGTGTGGACCACGCCGGTGCGGTAGTCGTATCCTTTTTCCACGATGATCTGGCTAACAAATTTCTGGATTTTAAAAGTGGGCAATGACGGCACCTGGGGCGGAATAAAATGGTGGGAAACCCCCTCATCCCGAATAGCCGCAATAGGTAGAATAAAGTCGCCGATCTGTAGAGAGCGGTGCAGTCCCCCACACATTCCGAGAAACAGTACAGCCTGCGGGTCCAGCACCGCCAGGAGCTCAATGATGAGGGCGGCCGTCGGTGCGCCGATTTTAATATCAATCATGCTGAGTCGGTATTCGGGCACGTGGGCGGCCTGCATCACCGTTCCGCGCCGCAGCTCCGCCCCGTACATCTTGCGGAACTGGTTCAG
>MTOL01000244.1 GCA_002011685.1 Deferribacteres bacterium JdFR-76 | reverse complement strand
GGTACGCCAGGAATTATTTCGGCCTTTTGATGGGTTAGCCGAGAGACTCGGGGAAACTCGGAAATTTGGGAGGAGCAACCCGGGGGCACGGGGAAAGGCCAACATTGATTCCGGCCAGTCGTCCGATGAACGGGGGAATAAATGGGAATTTCGCCGCGAGTTTGCCAGGCCGGTATGAGACGAGCAAAAAACGAGCTGCCACAGCGCTCTCCTTTCTTTAAAAACGGTTCGGGCAGGTAGTCCAAAGTGCATTGCGGCCGGAGGGGGAACAATGTGGCAGCGGGCCTTTTTCTACCCGCGGTGTCAGCCATTGTGAAAAAACAACCGAAACCGGAACGGAAAACACTTTCTGATTTTGCAGGGATGGTTCCGACAGGAATTGTCTGGAACATGATACGGTGGCCCACATCAAACGGCTGATGGAGGAGACAAAGCCCCGGATCAAGTTCGGCAGGGGGGACCGTTCAGGGAAAAATAGGTAGAGCTGATATGCAGGTCGGGATTGCTTTCGGGTAAAAAGATGGCTGCCTAGGAAAGAGCATTGGCCTTGGCCAGGGGGCAAAATCTTTAAAATCCTTTTAAAAATACCACTCCAGTTTCAGATATCCAGCACTGGGGAAAAGGTCATATTCGCTGCCGGGAGAGCCATGAAAAATCAGGCCGCCGGCAGAGAGAGCCGAATTGTCACTGAGAGAGTAGGTGGCCGTTACCATCCAGAAGCCACTTCCGTCATCCAGGTTGCTGTTTTTGGAAAGCATAAAGAGCAGCAGGGGATGCAACTGGTAGGTTGTCTGAAGGAAGAGGTAGTTCCGGGCTACATTCAAAATTTCACCACGAAAGAGCCGGAAAAATTCGTACCTGGCGCGCTCTTTTTTGCCTTCTCCATTAAATTGGTACTCCATCAGCCCATAAAGTTTCGGTGTGAACTGGTAATCGATACCGGCTATTGCCTTTACGAAGGCCTCCTCTGTGCCACGGCTGATAAGCCATTCGGCCCGAATACCCGCTTCCCCCAGGTTTCCGGCAAAATCGCCGCCCAGGACGCTGCGTGCATCCACGCGGCCGGCTACCAGGGAGACATCATACCCTTGCAGGTTGGTGCGGAACCGGAGGGCCCAGTTGTGTTCCTTCCAGCGATTTTCCGGGTTGTACACCAGCTGGAGGTCGGTAAAATTGCCCAGGTAGATTTTGAGTGAAGCTGCGTCTGCGCCATCTTTTTCGATCTTCTGAAAATCGGCCGGATTTATGGGATTGAAAAAATCGGTGGGGTTCCAGATGCGTCCGGTGCCGAAGCTGATGCGCTGGCGCCCAATGATCAAGTTTCCAAATGAGAAGTCCTGGCGAAAATAAAGGCGGTCTACGAAGTGGGAGATGCGCCATTTTTTTTCTTTCAACGGTTCCCATAGAAAGTCTGCGACCTGGCGGCGTTGCGTTCGGGCCATGTCAAGGTACGGGACTGCTGATGAAAGGCGAAGACCATCCATTTCGTATTCCACCGAAATGCGGGAGCTGGAGCCAAAGTACAGAACGGGGCGAAGCCGGATGCGGGTGAGGTTCATGATTAGCGAAGGTTTGAGGCGAAACAGCAATTGAAGAGCAGCTGGATTTTTTTGCCAGGTGGCAAAATGCACAATATACCCGCTGAAATCCAGCTCCGGCTGGGCATTGATGGATGCCGGTTGCCAAGTCAGCAGGGCTGCCAAAAGCAGTGTGCGGATTGTTTGTTTCATCCGTGGGACGGTTGTTCTTTCACTTCTTCCCGCTCGATCTGTCCGTCCCGGAGCCAAATAAGCCGCCGGGCGCGCTCAATCACTTTGTTGTCGTGNGAGGAGAAAATGAAAGTGATGTTTCGTTTGCGGTTCATTTCTTCCATGAGGTCCAGCAACTTGCCTGCGGTTACGGAATCCAGGTTCGCAGTGGGTTCGTCGGCCAGAACGATGGACGGGTTGTTGACGATAGCGCGGGCAACGGCCACCCTTTGCTGCTGTCCGCCGCTCATCTCTGTGGGACGCTTGTGAGCCAGATCGGCAATTCCCAGTTCTTCCATAAGAGCCATAGCCCGTTCTTTCCGTTCCCCCTCCGGGATGCCGCAAAGCATCATGGTGAATTCGATGTTCTCCAGAGCGGTAAGCACTGGAATCAGGTTGTAGGCCTGAAAGACAAAGCCAATTTTGTATAGTCGAATTGCGGCCAGCTCTTTTTTCTTTTTCTGGCTCAGATCATTGCCTTCGAGGTAGACTTTTCCGCTTGTGGGACGGTCCAGCGCACCGATCAGATTCAGCAGCGTAGTTTTGCCGGAACCGGACGGGCCGGCAATGACGGTAAATTCGCCCCGGGTCACAGTGAGGTCAATGCCGCGAAGGGCATGTACGGGAACGCTGTTATCCTGGTAAATTTTTTCCAGTGCTTCAGTACGGATGATTTCCATGGTGCCTCCGTTTAACAGCTTTTCTTCAGACATAGCGCATCGCCTCCACCGGTTGAAAACGGATGGCCTTGATGGCTGGGTAGATTGCGCCGAGTATGGCGAAAATGGGAATGGAAAAGAATACGCTTGCCAGCACGCGCGGGATGAAAACCGGATAGATCACGCTACCCACACCAAACGATTCCAGACTCTTGGAAAACATACTCAGGTCAATGCCTGTATGGGACAGGGGCAGATAGATCAGGTAACCGAGAACTGTGCCGATGGCCGATCCAAGCAGACCCAGCGTTGCCGATTCCAGGATCACCATCCAAAAGATTTTGCGGTCCGGCATACCGATGGCTTTCAAAACACCGATTTCGCGAATGCGCTCAAACACTGCCATCAGCATGGTATTGACGATACCAAATACCAGCGCGATGCCGATAATCAGGTAGTAGATGTACATAAATTCGTCGAACATTTCCACCTGATAGACCAGCATGGGCAGAATGTCCTTGTAGTCGAGCACTTCATATTCGGAGCCCAGGGTCAGCCGCAGTTCGTCGCGAATAGTTCGGGTTTGTTCGATCCTTTTTACTTTCAAAACATATTCGGAAATCCGCTGGCCCATGCCCAGCATGCGGGCGGCCATTTCGATGGGAATAAAGATGGTCACTTTATCAAAATCCGAGTTAAAAGTACGGTACGTGCCAACAACGCGGAAGACTTCGGATCCCACGCTTCCATCCAGCCGGGAAGCCATAGCCACCACTTTGTCGCCCACTTCAACTTCAAGCTTTTCGGCAAGTTTCTCGCTGATCAGAATCTCCCGCGTGGCATTTCCTGAAAGATAGCGGCCACTGGTAACCGATCTGGCAATGAGGGTGATTGCTTTCTCACGGGCGGGATCGATTCCCACGATGCTTACGCCGGAAGAACTGTAGGAACTGCTAAGAAGTCCGAAAGAAAGAATCCGGGGCGCATAAGCCACAATGTCTTTCCGGGAAGCAAAAATGTTTACGATTTGCGGATCGTTCATGGCCATTTCGAGAAGGGGGTTGTCGTGGTAGCCCTTCTTATGGATCTGGATGTGTCCTACGTGGATCCCGATCTGATTGTAGAGCATCTGGTTTCCCATGCCCATGTAGATGGTATCGGTGATGATCAGGGCGATGACACCAATCACAATTGAGGTCAGAATGATCGCCGAACGGCGCTTATTCCGCCACAAGTTCCGCCAGGCAATTTTCCACAGCATTACGTGTACCTGATTCCTTTCAGGGGTTCCAGTTTGGCCACTTTTCGTAACGGGTACAGGCTGGCTACAAAGGCAGCTGCCAGCACCGAAAGCGTGGTATTGACGAAAATATGCAGCTTCAGGGTCGACGTCATAATGGGCAGAAAGCCGTACTCTTCGTAAATCGCAGCAAATTCTCCACTGAACTCAATGGGATGGTGAATGATGTACCAGTTGACCAGTCCACCCAGGAGGTTTCCGGCCGAAATGCCGATGAACACGAGGAAGAGAATTTCGAAAGCTACAAGGGTAACTAGCTTCCGCTGGGGCATCCCCAGAGCCAGGATGATGCCGAACTCGCGGAACCGCTCGGTAACGCTCATAAGGACCGTATTCAGGATGCCAAACGCTACCACGATAACCAGGATAGCCAGAAACAGAATTCCGCCAATGTTGTCCAGTTCGATGCTCTGTTTGAAAGAGGGCATCACTTCATCCCAGGTAAGAACGTTCAGATTCAGGGGCGTCAGCGCTTTTTGCAAACTCTTTTTTGCCGGTTCCAGGTGGTCCAGTTTTTCCAGGGAAATGGCGATTACGCTGACGCGGTTTTCCAGTCCCAGCAGTTCCTGCAAAGTGTGA
>MTOL01000241.1 GCA_002011685.1 Deferribacteres bacterium JdFR-76 | reverse complement strand
TGTTGTGCTGATCGAACCGTTTGATGAGTTTGAACAGGCGCTGGCAATGGTGAACGATTCGGTCTACGGGCTACAGGCGGGTGTTTTCACCAGCCGTGTGGCCCATATGGAACTGGCGTTCCGCCGGCTGCGTGTCGGAGCGGTAATTATCAACGACTATCCCACATTCAGGGTTGATCCCATGCCGTACGGAGGAGTGAAGCGGTCTGGCTGGGGACGCGAGGGCATCCGTTATGCCATCGAGGAAATGACTGAGTCACGGTTGCTGGTGGTGAATCCTGATGTAAAGCAAAAAGAGGAGTAGAACCTATGGCAAATTTACCGAGCGTGTCAGAGGGGAATTTCGAACAGGAAGTGCTGAACAGCGATCTTCCTGTGCTGGTGGATTTCTGGGCAATCTGGTGCGGGCCCTGCCGGATGCTGGAACCTGTGGTGGAGGAAATCGCCAGGGACTATGCGGGTAAATTAAAAGTTGTGAAGCTGAATGTGGATGAAAACCCGACCATTGCTGCCAGGTACGGCGTTCGCAGCATTCCAACGCTTTTGCTGTTCAAAGGGGGGGAAGTGAAGATTCAAATCGTAGGAGCGGTACCAAAGAAACAAATTGTGAGCAAACTGGAACCGGTTCTTGGAGAAAATTGAATGGAGGCCCCGGCAGGGGCCGTTTTTTTATGGGTATTTTACAGCTGGAGGTTGCGATGGAATACGCACTGGAAGATCTTGCCTACATTTTGCAAACGGTGAAGCGGATCGCCATTGTCGGGCTTTCTGCGAAGCCGGAACGTCCAAGCTATCAGGTAGCCAGATATTTGGCGGAGCAGGGGTATGAGATTGTGCCGGTAAATCCGGCTTATCCGGAAGTCATGGGACTGAAAAGCTATTCTTCCCTCTTTGAGGTGCCCGGGACCATCGATCTGGTGGATGTGTTCCGACGTCCGGAGGAAGCTCTTGCCGTGGTTCAGGCGGCGGTTCAGCTACAAGTACCTGTGGTTTGGCTGCAAGAAGGCGTTCGGAACGACGAGGCGGTGGCTCTGGGGAAGGAGCACGGCACCAAGGTAGTACAGGATATATGTATTAAAAAGGTCCATCAGGCGCTGAAATCAAAAGGGATGATCTGACCCTTTGTTTTTCTGTCCGCTGTTGCTGGGTTTGTGCGGCCTGTGGCAGAAAATGGGATAGAGAAATATCCGAATTTACCCTTTTTTCTCAAAATATTCCGGGGCAGCAGCGGCGAAGTTCGGCGAAACTTCCAGCCAGAAACGAGCGTTGAACTGCAGGGATTTCGGATGGTATTGCGGCCGCCGGTTCGGTCGAAGAAAGGCAGGTTTCTAAAGTGACTCCTCGATCCGTGTGCAGATGGTGGGAAAAGATCCGTGTTCTTGTAGCGGGCGGGCTTACCGCAGCTTTGCTCATTCCAGGCATTGTATCGGAAGCAAAGGGAGATAGTCCGCTGTTTGTTCCGCAACAGGTGCAGAGGGCGTCTTCCGGTGAGCGGGATACCACTTCCGCATATTCCATTTTGCAAAAACAGTTTGCCCGGATTGCCCAGGTGCGGTGGGCTGCCCGGAGGGGACTGACCGGGGTTTTTCTGCCTTCCTATGGCGATACGCTGCGATTTTGGATGCACCCGGCCGCCCGGCCGCTACCCCCGCTGCCCGTATCACCCGGTTGGCAGGTTCCCGCCTGGCAGGAGGATTTCATCAAGCGGCGAAGTGGCGGAATTCTGCCCATGACGGTAAACCCAGCTCTCCTTTATGCGGCAATACGCCCACGGGATAGCTGGGAGCGGTCACGCAGAACATTTCGGAACGATTTTGTCCCTTCAAACCTGCAGCTTCATGTCCTGCGCTTCCTGTGGGAGGAAGGCATTGCCACGCAATCGGACATCTATGCCAGTCTGGATACCCTTTATCCCATTACCGCCGAACTGCTGAACCGTCAGCTGGAGCGGATGCTGGCACTGGGGCTGGTAGAACGGAAATTAATTTCTCCCCAGAACCTCTTTACGTTTATCTCTCCCATTAAAATTTTTCAAATCGAGATGAGCGCAAAAAACCGGAGGAACCGGGTGTACCTCTATCGGCCAAGGGTGGATCGGCGGACGATCCTCCGCTTCCTGCTTTCCAGATCTTATTGGGTGAAAGAAAACGGCGGAAATAAGCGGGAACAGAAACGGTTGCAAGAAAAACTACGCATCTTGCTGGGACCGGGATTTATGGAGTAAGTTGGCTCCAGACCCGTTCGCACAGTTTTTGCGAGATTTTCAGCCTGCTACGGGATCTCCAACCGGGTTCCGATCCCCCTGATTCATTGCAGGAATTTCGTGCTGAACTTTTTTCGGTCCAAATGCCTCCAGTGCCGGAATCCACCGGGAGCCGTTTTCCCCGGCAGAAACGAGATTCACAGAATTTCTTCAAGATGAACGGACAGAGAGCATGAGGCGATTGACCGCGGCTTTGCTGTTCACAGCCAGCCCTGTTCTACGTACCACTGTGCCGTTTTGCGGATGGCGGTTTCGGTAGAATAGGGTGGCACGAAGCCGAGCTCAGCTTTGGCCTTTTCAGTGGAAATCATCCAGTAAGGTTGCTGAAGTTCCAGCAGTTTTTCTTTGTTGAGGAGGATTGCTCTCCTGAATATTCTGCTGTAGGCATCTCCGGCAGCGGCAACGACCCGGATCATCCAGCGAGGGATTTTTAGCGGAATGGTTTTTTTGTTCAGCGCCCGCGAGATCATGTCGGCCAGTTCGCTCCAGTAGTAAAAGCCTTCATCGGCGATGAAATAGGTTTGCCCATATGCCTTGGGGTTGGCCATCGTCCTGATGATACCTTCCACCAGATTCTCAACGTAAACGATACTTACGCGGTTGGTGTACCCGAACATGGGTTTTAGTCCATACCGGACGAATTTAAAGTACAAAAAAACATCCTGGTCCCGCGGACCGTACACAGCGGGAGGGCGGAGAATGGTGGTGGGAAAATCACCGGAAAACTCGCGGGTGTATGCTTCTGCGCGCAGCTTGCTTTTTCCATAGGCAGTAATGGGCTGTGGCGGGTCGGATTCTCGGAGGGGGATGCCTTCCGGGGAGGGACCTGCAGCCGCCTGGCTGCTGACCAGAATAAAATGAACGGATTTTTTTCCCGCTTTTTTGGTGGCTTCAAGCAGATGGCGGGTGCCTTCCGCGTTTACCTGATAGTATTCCGCGGCATCCCGGGCTTTCGTCAAACCGGCGCAGTGAATGATAACGTCGGCGTCCGAAACGAAATCGCGGAGTGTTTCCTCGCTAGAAAGAGAACCTTCCGCTCTCTGGATGGGCAGATGTTCAATCCACCGCAGGTTACTGGTCTTGCGCACAAGGCAGGTAACTCGGTGATTCATCTGGCAGAGCCGTTCGACAACGTGGCTGCCCACAAATCCGGTTGCGCCGGTAATGGCAACGTTCAAAACGCCCTCCCGAATTGGTTTGGGATTCAAACAAAATGCGCTTGACAATAATTTAAGAAATTTTTACATTTTCGCAACTTATCTGCCGGAATTTAAACGGTATTCCCGGATGAACAGGGGTGGGTTATGGCGATGAAAGAAGCAGAGAGGGAGATGGCTGTGGATATTTTTGAGAAGTGCTATTCGTACACCGAGGTCCGTAAAGCGATTGAAGGCGGATACTATCCTTATTTCAAGGCGATAGAATCCGGGGCGGAAAGCTCCGTCGTGATCAACGGCCGCCGGATGATCATGATCGGTTCCAACAACTACCTGGGGCTCACCCAGCACGAACACGTAAAGGAAGCGGCCATCAAAGCAGTGGAAAAATTTGGCACCAGTTGCACCGGTTCTCGTTTTCTAAACGGGACCCTGGAATTACATGAAGAACTGGAGGAGAAACTGGCCCGCTTTGTGAACAAAGAAAAGGCGCTGGTTTTCTCGACGGGATTTCAGACAAATCTCGGCATCATGGCCACGGTAGCAGGAAAGGACGATATTATTTTGGCAGACCGCGACAACCATGCCAGCATCGTGGACGGATGCCGCCTGTCGTTCGCCAAAACTGTGAAATACCGCCACAGCGACATGGCGGATCTGGAGCGGCTCCTGCAGCAGTACTCCGGGAAAGGACACGGGCTGCTGATTGCTACAGACGGTGTGTTTAGCATGGGAGGAGACATCGCGGATCTCCCCAGCATTGTGAAGCTGGCTAAGAAATACGGCGCCCGCATTTTCGTGGATGATGCCCATTCCATGGGAGTGCTAGGCAAAAACGGCCGGGGAACCGCTTCTCATTTCGGCCTGG
>MTOL01000007.1 GCA_002011685.1 Deferribacteres bacterium JdFR-76 | reverse complement strand
GGACGGTGGTGGTGTTGGAGAAAGAACCTGAACCGCCTCAGCCTAAGCGTATCAGAATCAGTGGGGTTGTTGTATCCAAAAAAGATGGATCGCCGTTACCCGGAGCCAACGTTTTTATCAAAGGGACGCGTTATGGGGCGGCCACTGATGTGGATGGAAGATTCCAGTTTTCCTTACCGGCAGAAAAGGATTTTGTGCTGGTGGTCAAATTTATGGGCTACAAGAAACTGGAGAGAAGATTTTCTCCCGAAGATGATCTGAAGAATCTCCGCTTTGAGCTGGAAGAGGATATCTTTATGACAGAGGAAGTGGTCGTTACCGGTGTGGCCACGCGAACCGCCAAAGAAGTGGCGGAGGTGGCTGTTTCCCGTATCCGCGCCGACCAGCTGACACAACTTCAGGCCTATCAGGACCTTTCCCAGCTGATTACCGCCAAGGTGCCCGGCGTCCGCATCGAAAATGTTTCCGGAAATCCGGGAAGCGGGTTTCGATTTAACATGCGCTCGGGCGGGGGACTGAACGGAGATGAGCAGCCGGTGATTTACGTGGATGGCGTCCGGATCGACAACTCAGAGTACGAAGGTGCCTGGGCTGGTGGGCAGGGCATCAGCTTGCTGGCTGATCTGAATCCGGAGGACATCGAAAAAATCGAAATCCTGAAGGGGCCAGCAGCTGCGGCCTCGTACGGAACCAACGGATCAAATGGGGTGATTCTGATTACTACTAAGCGGGGCAGGCTGGCGGCCGGTCGCAAGAAGCTGGTAAATGTGAATTACAAAATTGTGCTCGGGTACAATACGCCTTCTTACAGGTACAAACAGGGCGATTATTATTACTTCACTTGGAGGGATATGAATGCGATCCACCGGAACGGCCCAATCCAGCAGCAAACCGTGAGCGCTACCGGCGGAACAGAATTGGTCCGCTACTATGTTTCGCTGGACCGGCGTTTTGAATACGGGCTGCTGCCTAATAGCCGTTTCGACCGCAAAACCCTCCGGGCCAATTTCGACGCATATCCGAGCCGTAACCTGACCATCAGTGTTAGCACCGGTTTTTCTCTTTCTGAAAATGAGCGGCCACAAAATGACAACAACCTGTTCGCTTGGCTGGGCAATGTGATCCGCTATCCAACTTATTCCGCCTGTGACAGTCTGGCCATCGCTTCTATCAAAAACGTCATCAACGGGAACCGATTTGTTGGTTCCGTGCAAGTAGTGTGGTCTCCGGTGCCCAGATTGGAAGCCAGGATTAATCTGGGTGTGGATAATAGCGATTTGCGCAACTGGGAGTTTCGGCCGCCCGGGTTCCGGTACGGGTCCCTTACTGAAGGGAGAAAAAACATCCGTACCCGGAACAACCTGCAGGTGACGTATACGGCGGACCTGAGGTATTCTTTTTCCCCGGCGGAAGGGTTAAATATCACATCTACCGTGGGAACCCAGTTGTTTGAACAACGGACCCGTTCCACGTTTATGGAGAAACGCAACTTCCTCTCGCCGCTGATCTGGGAGATTGAAGCTGGTGCGGAATACACCGGCATGGCCGAAGGGCTTTACCATGCGCGGCAGGCCGGTCTGTTCATGGACCATGCCTTTTCTTACCAGAGTACGTACTTCTTTTCATTCATGCTGCGGCGGGATTATGCCAGTGTTGTTGGGAAAAAGGCACCCAGTATTCTCTATCCCCGCGCCAGCTTTGCGGTTCGTTTTGATCGCTTCCCGTTCGTCCCTCAGATGTTTAATCTGTTGAAACTGCGGGCCGGCTATGGCGAGACCGGCGTGTTGCCCGACTTTCTGGACGGCGTACCGCTGCTCTGGGGAACCCGACCTTCTGCCTACGGAATTGGTGCCGAGGTGGCCACCATCGGTAACGAAAAGATCAAACCGGAACGGGTAAAAGAAGTGGAGTTCGGACTCGAAAGCGAAATTCTCGGGCGCTATTCTTTTGAATTCACCTTTTACCGTCAGACCGCTGAGGAGTCCATTCTTGAGATGGAACTTCCACCCTCTACCGGCAAGACCGCAGACAATATGGAGGTTAACGTAGGCCGTGTAAAGGGATGGGGGATCGAAACCCTCCTCCAGGCCCGCCTGCTGGATCGGAGGAATCTCCGCCTGGATCTCAGCATGACCCACAGTTATCAAACCAACGAAGTGGTGGATATGGGTGGAGCGCAACCTATTATCGGCAGCCGCGGTGTGAACGTGATCAAAGAAGGGCTACCCAAGCATGCCTTCTATCATTACAAAGTCTACGGTGCCAGATTTGACGAAAACGGCCGGTATGCCGGCCCGAAGCGGTCCAAAACGAAAGTTTACCTTGGGGTACCTATTCCGCCCTATACCGGATCGCTGTCGCTGGATCTTGCCCTCTTCAGGAAATTGCGGATTTACGGCCTGTTTGAATGGGCGACGGGCCACTCCATTCTGAATTACACGCACCGGCAGGCGATCCGCGAGCGGAACAACAAACGCTGGCGGGAATTGCGGGACATTCTAGGAATGAATGACTATTTCGAACACATCGATCCTGCTCCGGTTGGTTCGCCGGAATATATCGCCGCTGCCCACGAATATGCTTTCTATGATCGCAGCATGAAAGGGAATTTTATCGAACCCGCGGACTATTTAAAGCTGCGGGAGATCAGCATCAGCTACGATATGACACAGCTTGGCAAGCAGCTGCTGGGGCCGCTTTTTCCGGGGGTGGCTGTGGGGTTTTCGGCTCGGAATGTGTGGACTACCACCAAGTACAGCGGGCCCAGCGTGGAGGTGAATTACAGCGGTGCCCGCAGCCTGAACCGGGGCGTGGATTATTTTACCGTCCAGATGCCTCGGGTCTTCAATTTCTGGATCCGGTTTTCGTTCTGAAAGCCCTGAACAATGGACGACAGCAAGTTGGGTGAATTGGCAGGAGGAATAAAAATGAAGACAGCTCTCAGGTTGGTTTTGTCTTTTCTCGTCATGGCAATCCTTTTGACCGGTGCGGGCTGTGAAAAGTGGGTGAACAATATCGATCCGATCATCGGCCAGGTGGAAGATGAAGCGCTGAATGATGAGTCTCAAATTCCCATCTTAATAAATGGGGTTAAAGGGCAGTTCGCGTCCACCATTGACCTGGTTTTTCTGGCGGCGGATTTGCTGAGCGATGAGCTGGGTTATGATGCCCGCTTGCCTGGTGCTACCTATTCCACTTACCCGCAAATCGATGAAGGAATAATTGTGTTGGACAATTATACGGTAAATGCGGCCTACGTAAACTTGGGCGAGCTGCGGTTTTACGCCGATGATCTGGTGCGCCGGGCTGGAGAGATCAGTTTTGCCAAGGAAGACGCCAAAAACGAGGCCCTGCTCTGGGGAAACTTTTTTGGAGGGGTTGCACGGTATTTTTATGCAGCCTATTTTGGGCTGAACCCGAACGAAGGGGGCGGGGTGATCGATGGTGGGCCGTTTATCCCTTCAGCGGAAATGTACAACCTGGCACTGCAGAAATTTGAAGCGGCCCTTCCGTACGCCAATGCCTACATGAAACGGGTAATCCACTCGCTGATGGCGCGAATCTACCTTTTTACGGAAGACTACATGAACGCCAGAACCCATGCCGAACAGGGACTGCAGGAAGGGGATCCGCCGTTCCAATCCCTGCACAATCTGGAGTCACCCAATGAGTACTGGCGGAATGCTGGGCATGGCCGAACCCAGCTGTATGTAAGCACCTGGCTTCTGGATTATGTCAAAGAGGATCCGGCTGAGGCCGCCCGCATTCCGGTATTTCCTCAGACGACCAAAGACAAGGCAGACACTTTCTACATTCAGGAAAAGTATGCCACAGAATCGGATCCCATACCTCTCATTACCTGGCAGGAAAATTCCCTGATTCTTGCGGAATTGGATCTTCGGGATGGGAATTCGGCGTCCGCCCTGGCTTATGTAAATGCGGTAAGGGCCAGCCACGGGCTGGCGGCTCTTTCTGATCTGGACATGAACGGGCTGATTGCCGAGCGGAATAAAGAGCTTTTCGTTACCGGAATCCGGCTGATCGATCAGCGCCGGTTTAACCAGTGGCATCTCGACGAAAACGCCTGGCATTTTTTGCCCATTCCGGAGTCAGAACGCAACGCCAATCCAAACCTTACGGGCAAATAAGAAAGATTTTGGGATGCATTGGAGGGGATGGCGCCCAGGTTCTGCTTTTGGATAAGGCGAATCGGAGCGCCGCCGGGGGCAGATCAGCCGTTTGAACCGTGGTGGTCCGGGAGAAAGGCACCGGGAGCAGCATCAGACGGGCGCAAGAATCATCCCTGCCGGTTGCCGGCGGGG
>MTOL01000002.1 GCA_002011685.1 Deferribacteres bacterium JdFR-76 | reverse complement strand
GGACGGTTTCTCCCGGGCGGATGGGCCGCGGCAGCCTTACCCGCATAACCGTCCGATCCTGTGGGTTTCCATCATCCGGCTGAATGTACTCCATGGTGGACGTCAGATCCTTCTCTTCCCATCCATTTCCAGCCAGCAGCACCACAGATTTCACCCAGCAGTAAGCCCACTCATCATCACGGTAATCTCCAAAAGCCCGCCTGGAATAGCGGGCCGACTGGAGCATAGAACTCTGCTCATTGTTCCATGCATTATAATACAGATGAAACGGGAGCTCGTCGGTCTGGTGGGATGTCGTATTTTTCCATGTGAGAACCTCGGTGCCGACAACCAGCCGTTTTTCAACATCCAGCACAGCGTCAATCTGGTAACTGGCAATCCGTTCGCTCAGCGGTTCGGGAAACTGAACCGGCGGAGGCTGTTCCTGAGGATGCCCCGCCGAAACCATCCAGAACAGTAACAACACAGAGATGCAGCCTGCTTTTTTCATTTCCAGATTCCCTCCTCGTTTACCCTTCCCTCCAACGTGGACATGCTAGCAACTTTCAGCTTTCCCCCTCCCTTCGATTCGTCACAGCACACGGAAATGGTTTTCTCAGGAATTTCCTCCAGGTATCCGGGTATCGCCCCGGCAAAAAACAACCTGTCCATTTCATAGGGAACCAGACACCCAGGACCTGTATCCAAAAAGATGGTTCGCAGATCCCCGATTCTCTCCAAATCCGGGGACCTATTTTCCTGCTTCATCCGTGCTTCCAGTCAGGGTCCGGCGCACCGTTTCGGGCAACGGCTGGATTTTCCGCTCGCGATAATCAAAACAAACCATGCCATTCTCCACCAGGGCAATTATAGCCCCATCGTTCTTTCGCGTAACGCGGAAAAACAGCCGGAAGCCATTGCGCGTGGGCTCCCCCGCAGCCACTTCAAACACCAGCACATCCCCCGGAAACGCTTCATTCTTGTAGTTGATCACCACATCGGCAAGGATGAGTGCGACCCCGCCACAGTCCATCTCAGAATAACCGTGATGCTGAAGAAAAGCAACCCGTGCTTCGTGTATGAGCGCAAGGAGGCGGTCATTGCCCAAGTGTCCACCGTAGTTGCAATCGGTGATCCGTACCCCTATTTCCACAGCAAAAGGATAATGCGGAAGCGGATTCAGTTTGATCCTCGGCATAACGATTTCTCCATCGTACGGCTCTCCGGTTTAGATCTACAACCGGCAAACGGTAGCGGAGAAACCTACGGTTCCGGTTCCTCATAGTATTTGGCCATCAGTTTCCGCCAGCGGTCCATAATTTCTTTATTCAGATCGAGCGGTGGCTTTGCATTTTCTGGAAGCAGACTTTTATACGGATGTTTACTGGAGTGTTCCTCGAACTCCTGGCGAATTTTGGCCAGGACATCGGGCCTGGTTAATAGATCGATGGCGGTGGCAGCCATCGCTTTGGCTCCGGCAATAAGCCCCTTCCATGCTGCTGAGCCGTAGTTGCAGGCAACGGTAGACCAATGATGGCCTATCGCTCCTGGAACTCTCCCGGGAAACCGTACGGTGGCTGTGGGAGCGATAAGAGACACATCCCCAACATCGGTCGACCCACCCCCGACAAACGGTTTCTCCGGTCCTTTCAGAGTGTCCACTTCCGTGGGCATTCCCTTTTCTTCCTTCCCCAGCTCTTTTTGCAGTGCCCGGGCAAATGCCTGCTCTTCCTCGGACCATTCTGGCATTCCGATCAGCTCGATATTTTCCTGGATCAGCTCGGCCAGAGCCCTGTTGCTATGCTTCTGATGGGCAGCCGCCAGTACCCGCACTTCAGCCAGCTCCGTTCCGGTGGCCAGCGCCGCGGCTTTGGCACAATTCAGCACCCGCTGGTACATCTCTTCAATGCGGTCATCCGTATTCCGGATATAGTACCAGACGGATGCATGATCCGGCACCACATTGGGAGCTTCTCCTCCATCAATGATCACGTAATGCATCCGGTAAGTGTAAAAAAGGTGTTCGCGCAGATAATTGGTGGCCACATTCATCAGTTCCACCGCGTCCAGGGCACTCCGTCCCTCCCATGGCGAGCCGGCGCTATGAGCCGTTTTGCCCTTAAAGGTAAAAATGACGGAAATGGCAGCGTTACCGCTTACCCCCCACCGGGTACCGAACTTGTCACTGGCGTGATTATCAATTACCACATCCACATTATCGAACAGCCCCGCACGGATCATGTAAGGGCGACTTACCAGAATCTCCTCGGCGGGAGACCCGAAAAATTTGACGGTGCCCTTTAAACCGTACTGTTCCATAACCCGCTTCACGGCAATGGCCGCTGCGATTCCGGCGGTTCCCATGGTGTTATGGCCACACCCATGGCCTGGAGCGCCTTCCAGTACAGGATCGCGCTTAGGTACGCGCCCCTTCTGTGAAATCATGGGTAGGGCGTCGTATTCCCCAAGAATTCCGATGACCGGTTTGCCGGATCCGTACGTAGCCACAAAACAGGTGGGCATCCCGGCCAGTCCTTTTTCCACGCGGAAACCTTCCCGTTCAAGCGTTCTGGCCAGCAGGTCAGCGGACTTGTATTCCTGCAGGCCCAGTTCCGCATAAGACCAGAGTGCATCGGAGATCTTGCCAAACCGCTCCATTACCTCCGGCTGGCTAAGCCATTCGAGAACGGCCTTTTTCTCTTTGTAAAGTTTCTTTTTTGCTCCTGCAGGCGCAGAAATCAAACCAATGGCAGCAATAAGGCAGCAAACTGTTGCGAACGACCGGTGGTACATGGCTCCTTCCTCTCTTAATCCACGGTGCCGCAAAGCGAAGTTGGAAAAATTTTTTTGCGCCCAATCGGTTGTAATTATTTTTTGCATTCTAAGCATCTTGTCACAAAAAAGCAATAAGAAAAATTTCATACGCAGAAAACGCTCAGGTGCTATGCCGTTGTCATCGTACCAGAGCGCACGAATCCAGATAGACCGGGCCATGGATAGGCTCCGGAAAGAAATGAAGGAATGGAAATAAGGAACAGATCCCGGAAGGTGGGAAACGTGCAATGGGATAGGGAGAGCTCAGGCAAAAAAATACAAGGAGGATCGTATCCGGCAGGTACAGGCCTTCGGGCCGTGCAAACAGGCGGAAAGGGCACCTATCAGTGGCAACCGTGCCACGGATCAGGATCCGACATTTTGTGGATGGAGGATTTTCTGTTCATCGATCCTCCGGCCACATTCCAGCAGGATTTCCATGGTTGTTTTTTCAACGTTGGGAATCAGAGGCTGAGGTCCGACTTCGAACTCAAAGCGCCCCTCGCGCCAGCGGCTCATGGCATAAATGGCCTCTTCCCCCTCCACGTCGCCCAACCGGGCATGGACAATGTTCCCCCGTTCGAAATAGATCGAACCCCGGTGGTAAAGCCGGGACAACCACAGGCGGCCGGTTTTCTGGTTCTGATGTAGCCACTGAATCAGCTCGATGACCAGAAATTCGCTCAACTCGCCCCCAATTGCGCAGGAAAGCCTGACCTGCTTGCCGGTTAACTGCTCAAAACGGTCTACCAGCGTCTCCACGCGAACCACCACATCTCGAACTGAATAGGATTTCCGGAGAAAGGCATCGGCACCTGAACGGTAAGCATTGAGCTCAATCTCTCCATCTTCCTGCTCTGCCAGCAGCACAATGATGGCGGTAGGGATCTCAGTGTGAGCTCGCAGCCGCCAGCAAAGTTCAACGCCATCCATTTTTTTCAAATGTACATCCGCAATAATAACTCCTGCCTTCCACTGAAGTGCCATATCGTAGGCCGTTTCTCCGTCACGTGCCTGGCGGACCTCATATCCCAGCTGTTCAAATGCCCGCTGCAGACTCTCTGCAAAGGACGGCTCATTAACTGCGATCAGAACCCGTTTCATGAATGATCTCCTTATCGAGCTTTTCTGCTTCCAGCTCCTCAGCAAAAATGCAGGGAAGCTGAACGTGCAACACAAAAACTTCGTTGTTCTGCACAAAATCTTGCAGAATGCTGGGTAACGACCGCACCACCTCGTTTGCTGATACTGACACCGATTTAACGGGCAGTGCTTGCAACAGTTCCCGAATCTGAATGGCCTTGCCGGGTACCTGTTTTTCCGATCCCGGTACTGGTGCCAGCCCCCCCATTGCCGCGGTCTGATTGTCGACCAGAACCACGAGTACGGACTTTCCCTGAGCCACCGCATCCAAAAGGGCCTGGAACCCGGAATGGAAGAAGGCCCCGTCCCCAAAGATGGGAATATAGTAGCACTGGGGGTCCTTTTCCCGCAAAGCAAGGGCCAGACTAATGCTGGACCCCGGAGAAAATTCCGCA
>MTOL01000398.1 GCA_002011685.1 Deferribacteres bacterium JdFR-76 | reverse complement strand
TCGAAGATCTCAAACCTGAGTTGAATGAAATGGTGGAAAACAAAGAGATCGACGGTTACCTGGTCATTCCTGCGGGAATTCTGGATCCTGGGCGCAATGAGAAAGCACAACTCTACACGAAGAAGGTTACAGATTTCATCCTGTTGCGCCGGATGGAGGATGCACTGAATCAGGCCATCCAGATCAAGCGTTTTGAGCGCAGCGGTATCGACGTTCATCTGGTGGCGCAGCTGATGAAACGGGTAGATCTAAAGACCTACAAAGTGGGCCCGGAGGGTGAAGAGGAGGAAAGAGGCGGAACCTTTTTTCTTGCATACGTTCTTGCCTTGGCCCTCTACATGGGCATTCTTCTTTATGGGGTAACTGTAATGCGGGCTGTGCTGGAGGAGAAATCGAACCGCGTTGCCGAGATGGTGGTTTCCTCGGTTCGCCCGTTCGAACTGATGAGCGGTAAAATCTTGGGCGTCGGGTTTGTGGCGGTCGTGCAGTTCAGCATCTGGGCCGCAACCATGTTCGTGCTATCTGAATTCCGCGAACCCATGGCGCAAGCGTTCGGTGTGTCTGCCAGTGCAGTGCCCGCCTTGCCTTCAGTGCCGCTGGATCTGGCTGTTTATTTTGTGATTTACTTCGTTCTGGGATTCTTGCTCTATTCCACGATGTATGCAGCTCTGGGATCGACGGCGGATTCCGAACAGGAGCTCCAGCAGCTCCAAACTCCGCTGATTTTCATGCTGGTGCTGCCCATTCTGCTGCTTTCATTTGTCATCCGCACCCCAGATGCAACTCTTTCTGTGGTTCTTTCCATTCTGCCTTTTACCTCGCCCATTATTATGCCGGCGCGGATGGCCGTTGCCAGACCGCCTGTTGTCGAAATTCTCTCTTCCATTGTTTTCCTTCTGGCGGCGCTGCTGGTGATGGTCTGGCTGGCGGCCAAAATTTACCGGGTTGGAATCCTCATGTATGGGAAGCGGGCATCATTGCAGGAAATCGTTAAGTGGGTTCGCTATGGGTAGGCTGTACAGAACGAACGGTGAGAGAAAGCGATGGCGAAATTAGCTTTTGCGCTTCTTTGCGGCAGTGTTCTGCTGGCTGCCGCCGGAAACGGAAGGGAGGCCATGGGTCAGCAGCGGAGTCCGGATCCCGAATTACTGCTTCAGCCGCCGCAGGCTTTTGCAGAGAAAGGGCACATAAAGGTCGAAAGCTACGTGAAAAGCAAATCCGGGCAGCGGCTGTACCGGCCGGTTCCCTACCATACAGCACGCGTCAATCCACGGTGGATCCTTCCCGGGTCTGTTCTGTTTGTTCCCGAGCTTTACGGAGTTCCGCTTCCGGGCGGTTTGTTTCACGATGGGTTTTTGCTGGCGCATGAATGGGATGTATCGCTGCCCCCGGGACGGATTCAGATGTACCGCGGAAACGGCCCCGATGTTCTGCCATCTGACCTGCTAGCCGATTCCCTAAGGCTTTATCTGGTATTCGAACCGGTGGAACGTTCTGTATGGTTGCGCTATTCGCCTTTCTTTTTGACGGGCGAAGAACCCAAGCCGCTCTACCAGATGGTGGCCGGTGAGATCGACGAGCTGATCCGCAAGGTGAATAGCGAAATCTCATCCGTAAAGGATCGCATCCAGTATTATTCCGAGCGGGGAAAGGGCACGCCTTACCTGATTTTTTGTCTGGGCGAAGGCCCGCACGGAAAATGGGATAAAGATCCGCTGGTGGATTTTTCCCGCACCGATTGCATGGTGTTTTGCGAGCATATCTTGGCCCTTTCTATTGCAAACAGCTACGAGGATTTTTTCAACAAATTGCAGAAAATCCGTTACAAAAATGGCCAGATTGACTTCCGGACGCGCAATCATTTTACTCTGGCGGACTGGCTTCCCAACAATCAGTGGTTGCTTTACGATGCTACCGAGGAAATTGGCCGCGGGCTCACAAGAGTAATGAAAAAGCGGATTGACCGCCGGAAAATGCTTGCCCGTGCCGGCTGCACCGATACTACCGATGTTCCGCCGGCCGAGGTCCGGAGTATCCATTTTATCCCTGCGGAATCTCTGCCTCAAATTGCCTCGCGCCTTGAGGGGGGTGAGATTGTCAGCATTGTGACCTCCAGGCCTGGCATCTTTTCGGCCCATATGGGAATTATCGTGCGGGACCGGTTCGGAAATCTGCTTTTCCGGCATGCGTCCAGTGCGAAAAACAGGCGAAAAGTGGTGGACGAATTTTTTGCCGATGTGGTAGCCCGGTTGCAAAAGAGCCGGGACCGCGTTGGCATGGTGTTCATGAGGGNGAAAGAGACGGTGGAACATCCCTGATGGAGAACCGCACCGGGCAAAACGATTTTGATCCATCCCGTGACCGGCGCCGGTATTACCGGATTCATCGGGATGTGGGGCCTCGTCCACAGGCAGAGGTGGTGGTCGCAAAAAAGAAACATGCTCTGGAGGTGGTAAATTTTAGCCCGGGTGGCCTTCTTTGCTATTTGCCTGAGACGGATATCCATTTGGCAAAAGATCAGATTGTGCCGGAGATCTGGATCCGGCTGCCCGAAAAAGAACCGGTTCTTTATGCCGGCCGGGTGCTGAGGTTGGAATGGGATAAAAAAACCGGAAAGCGCTTCTGTGCCATCGAATTCATCCAGTACGGTTCAGGAAAGATTCTCAGAAAAGGGAAAAAACCGTTGCGGCCGTTCCGGGCGCTGGAACGGGACCGGGATTTTCTGGACCGCCTTCGGAAGGCGCCTCCCATTTCCCTGGAGGACGAGCCCAGTGTTCAGATGGAGAAGCTGAAGGTTCTCTACCGGTTGTTTCAGCGTGAGGCAGAACGGCTGCCCATCGAAGAACGGTGGTACTTCTATGAGGTACTGGAAGAAATGAAACGGAAGGAACCCCACTATCCAGAAGGGCTGAAAAGGGAGTTTTTGCGTCTGTGTCGGGCCGAAGATCGGAGTGAATTTTTCCCCTCTCCGCTTGCCCGGTTCCGGAAATGGCTGTGGAAACTAACCAGTTCCTGAACCCCCTGCCGGTGTTTCCGGCAATTCGTTTTTCCCGGGTTGCTCCACTATCCCACCAAATTCGATAAACCGGCGCTTAAATATTCAGCCAGTAATTCAGTTTCACCATAAATACGTTGTTTCCGGCTTCCCGGAAAAGCCCAGCGAGATCATCCTGGAGGCGGAACTCCCCTTCCGGTGCGTAATCCCGCAATGTTCGCGTCCAGACAACATATAACGTGCTTCCCGGTCGGTATTCCCAGCGGATAACCATGTTGCTTTTGTAGGAAGCGATGCGGAAATTAAAATTTCTGTCCAGGGGGTACGGGAGAAATGCGAAACTTTTTGGCCTGGCTAACTCTTTGTAATTTGAATATTTTCCGGAGGTTAAAAACGGCTGCATGTAAAATTGCAGGCTCAGGTTACGGTTGAAGGCCAGGTTGGCCCGCAGGGTAAGATCGAGAATGCGGTTGCGCAGTTCACCGAAGACGTAATGCTCGTAGTGGCTGTCCCCGTCCTCGTCTATGTTGGTTACCCACTGGGCCACATCAAAGCGGTCGGTAAAGCGCGGGTTAAATGAGACATTTACCTGTTCATTAAGTTTCACGTTGACAGTGAGGCGGTAGTTGTTGCTCCATCCGCCGAAGCGGTTCCAGCTGTGGTTGTAATCAAAGCGAAGGTCCACCATTTTACGGCGATCTGTATCGAAACTTAACTGGATGCGGTGACTTCCCGGGTTAAGCATGGGCGGCCCTCCGCGGGTTTCAAGGTCGTCGTAGACATCCAGGCTGCGGTTGTATTCGAAGCGGAATGACCAGTAATTACGGAAAATGAAGAAATTGCGAATGCCAAATCCTTTCCGGAGTTCCAGCCCGCTGTAATTCCGGCTGTACTGGCCGCTCAGCACCACGAAAATTCGCCGGGTAATCCAGTGGTAATCGGTGGTAAAGAAGCGGAAGTTAGCATTCAGGGCGATGAAATCCGTGCGGCGGTTGTATCCCAAATCGTTGATCTGAAAGTCGGGTGAGATGGCGGTGATGCCGAGGCCGCCGTGGACGATTTTTCCTCCTTCCCGGGAAATCCGGGCCTGAATCGCGTATCCAAAATCGCGGGTCTGCCGCAGCTGCCGGGCACTGAAAGCGGTCTGCCCGGAAAAGAGGAACTGGTTGTCCGGTGTCCAGAGAAACCAGTCAATTCCGCCCGAATAGGCCCCCAGAGCTTTGTTGTTCTGAGATTGCCCTTCCGGCGCAGGCTCCCGGTTCATAGCCGTCAGGGTCAGTCCGATCCGTGAATTTCCCTTCCACAGATCCTGCATCAGCCGGCCAACAAAGTAATTGGTCAGTGGTTCGATCA
>MTOL01000548.1 GCA_002011685.1 Deferribacteres bacterium JdFR-76 | reverse complement strand
GAGCCGCAAAGGGGGAAAATTCTCATCGGCGGTCACGAGATCCGGGAAATTCCGCTCTCGGTTCTGCGGCGTGAGGTCGGAGTGGTTCCGCAGGATGACTTCCTTTTCTCGGAAACTATCCGCGAAAACATCGCTTTCAGTGGAAACGGGGAATATGGTCCGGAGGCAATTGAAAAAATCGCCCGTGTGGTTCAGATTGACCGTGAGATTACCGAATTTGTGGACCGCTACGAAACCTTGCTGGGAGAACGGGGCATCAATCTCTCGGGAGGGCAGAAACAGCGGATCGCCATCGCCCGGGCTGCCCTGCTTCGTCCCAAAATTCTGATCCTCGATGATGCCCTTTCCGCGGTGGATACGGCCACCGAAAAAAGCATTCTTGAAAATCTGAAAAGGGAATTTCGGGGCACAACGCGGATTATGGTTTCCCACCGGGTGGCTTCGCTGGCCGATGCGGATCTGATTCTGGTAATGGAAAATGGGGCGATCGTAGAAAAGGGAACCCATTCGGAGCTACTGCGGAAAGACGGCATCTACGCAAATCTCTATTATAAACAGCTAATCGAGGAGGAGCTGGAGCACATTGAGTAACGGGCACGGACCGCACGGCAGAGGATTCACGATTGCCGATGATGAGCTGAGCGGCAAGGTGTACGATCACCGCCTGGCACGGCGTCTTGCCAGGTACCTGAAACCCTATTCCCTGCACATTGCTGCGGCGGTAGTGTTGCTGTTGTTGCAGGCATTGGGTCGCCTGGCGGGACCCTACCTGACCAAAGTGGCCATCGACCGCTACGTCGTACCGGGGGACCTCCGGGGATTGCAGTACGTAGCTCTGATTTTTGTGGCCATTTTGCTGGGACAGTTTGCCGTTACGTTTGTTCACACCTACCTGATGCAATGGATCGGCCAGCACATCATGTTCGACCTCCGCCGCCAGATCTTTGGCCATCTGCAATCCCTTTCTGTGCGCTTTTTTGACCGCAACCCGGTGGGACGCCTGGTAACCCGTGTCACCACGGATGTGGAGGCACTGAACGAAGTGCTGACGTCCGGGGTGGTGGCCATCTTCGGCGATTTTTTCACGCTGGGTGGAATTATCATCGTCATGCTGTCGCTGCACTGGCAGCTGGCTCTGGTAACGTTCTGTGTTCTGCCGTTTCTATTTTTTGTTACGTTTGAGTTCCGCAAACGTGTACGCCATTCTTTCCGGAAAATCCGCAAGCGGATCGCCCGGATTAACGCTTTCCTGCAGGAAAATATTAGCGGCATGTATATCGTACAGCTGTTTTCCCGGGAAAAGAAGAACTTCCAGCGGTTTGATCAGCTAAACCGGGATCACCTGCAGGCCTACCTGGAAACCATATTTTATTTTGCTTTATTTTACCCGGCGGTGGAGTTTCTGGGGTACCTGGCCATTGGAGCTACCATTGCCTACGGCGGCTGGCGCTTTGAGAGCAGCGGACTGACCCTGGGAATTCTGGTAGCTTTCATTCAGTACGCTCAGCAGTTTTTCCGCCCCATCAGCGATCTGGCGGAAAAATACAATGTGCTGCAGGGGGCCATGGCTTCCGCCGAGCGGATTTTTAAAGTCTTGGATGAAAAACCGGATATCAGAGAACCGGCCCGCCCGGTGATCCTGCCCGCTATGAAAGAAGGAATTGAATTTCGAAACGTCTGGTTCGCGTACGATGGCGAGGATTACGTTTTGAAAGACATTTCTTTTACGATCCGGAAGGGCCAGAAAGTAGCTCTGGTTGGAGCGACAGGCTCGGGGAAGACGTCCATTGTGAACTTGCTGTTGCGGTTTTACGATCCTCAAAAAGGCGCGATTTTGCTGGACGGGGTGGACATCCGCAACATCAGCCTGGAGAATTTGCGGCGGCGCTTTGCGATCGTTCAGCAGGATATTTTCCTGTTCTCCGGAAGCGTGGCTGACAACATCCGGCTGGGCGAACCCATACCGGATGAGGAGATACAGCGGGCGGCAAAACTGGCAGCGGCCCACCGTTTTATTATGCGGCTGCCGGAAAAATACGGGACAGACATCCGTGAACGGGGGAACCTCATTTCCACGGGGCAGCGGCAGCTGCTTGCCTTTGCGCGGGCTCTTGCGTTCAACCCGGAAGTGCTGGTGCTGGATGAGGCAACGGCCAGTGTCGATCCGCAGACGGAACGGATGATCCAAAAAGGGCTTGAAAATCTGTTGCGTGACCGTACCGCCCTGCTGATTGCCCACCGTCTGGCCACCATCCGCCATGCAGATCTGATCGTTGTCCTCCACAAGGGGCGGATTCACGAAATGGGACGGCACGAGGAACTCCTGGCCCGGGATGGTATTTATAGCCGTTTGTACAGGATTCAGTACACCGATCTGCAGCAGCGCAAGGCAAAGCGCGCTTGAATTACCGGCTGCGCTGGCCATTTAGAGAGGGAATGGCACTCGTTCTTTTGGGCTATCCGAAAAAAGAACCTGCTATGTTCTGACAATTTCCGCTTGCGGTAACCGGGCGATTTTACCTTGTGTTTCAGAAAAAGATTACGGATATTTGAAAAACATGTGTGAAAAGCCTTCAGGCATGAGGAGACGAAATGGGCGAAAAAATGCCATTCAGAGAAGACTTGCTTAGGGGGAGAACGGTGCTGGTTACCGGCGGCAGCAGCGGATTGGGGCTAGCTATGGCACGGCGGTGTGGCCAGCTGGGAGCCCGGATTGCCATTTGCGGCCGGGATGAGGAGAAGCTGACCCTTGCCAAAGAGAAACTGGAAGGGGAGGGTCTTTCCGTTTTTGCCTTCGCCCTGGATGTGCGGGATGAACCGCAGGTGGCCCGTATGCTGGATGCGACGATCGGACATTTTGGCGAGATTACCGACCTGATCAATAATGCTGCTGGGAATTTCCTTTCTTTTTCTGAAGATCTGACGCCCAACGGCTTCCGTGCAGTGGTGGAAATTGTGCTGTTTGGTAGCTTTTACTTTTCTTTGCATTTTGGACGGTACCTGATCCGGGAGAAACGGAAGGGGAATATCCTGAATATTNTAACCACCTATGCNGAAACCGGGAGCGCCTACGTCCTGCCGTCTGCCTGTGCAAAAGCGGGCGTGCTGGCGATGACGCGTTCGCTGGCCTATGAGTGGGGCCGGTTCGGGATCCGCGTAAATGCTATTGCACCGGGAATTGTACCCACCCGGGGTGCATTTGAACGGCTGATTCCTGATGAACGGGCGGTGGAGGTTATTCGGAAAAGCATCCCACTGGGACGCTTGGGCCGTCCAGAGGAGATCGCCGATCTGGCAGCGTTTCTCCTTTCGGATGCGGCTGAGTACATCCAGGGAGAATGCATCACCATGGACGGTGGCGAGCGGCTGATTGCCGGTCAGTTCAGCCGGCTGGACCAACTTTTTGAGCGGGAAGAACTGAGACGGTTTTTTTCTGCTCTCAAACAGAAATCTCATTCCCGGAAGGGAAGCTGAACTTGCAGAAAGATTTTGGAGCAGATTCTGAAACTGAGATGGGAGGAAAGGCAATGAAGCACGGTGGAGCAAAACGGTTTTTGATCGCCTTTCTGGCGCTTACGTTGGCGGCGGGCTGCCAGACGGGGAAGCGTCCGCCGGAAAAACTGGTTTATCCCGAAACGAAAACGGTAAAGGTGGTAGAGGATTTTCATGGCGTAAAGGTGGCAGACCCGTACCGATGGCTGGAAGACCTGCAGGCGCCGGAGGTCCGCCAGTGGATCGACGCACAAAATCGTCTAACGCGCAGCTATCTGGACAACATCCCATTCCGTGAGAAAATCCAAAAACGGTTGGAGGAGCTGTGGAACTATCCGCGGTACTCTGTTCCGCAGAAGCACGGAAACCGCTATTTCTTCTTCAAAAATGACGGTCTGCAGAACCAATCTGTGCTGTACATGGTGGAATCGCTGGAGGCCGAGCCCGTGGTGGTGATCGATCCCAACAAATTTAGCCCGGACGGCACGGTGGCGCTGCGGAGCATGGGATTCAGCCGGGACGGCCGCTATCTGGCTTACGGGCTGTCTTCCAGCGGCAGCGACCGGCAGGAGATTCATATCCGCGATATCGATACCGGAAAAGATTTTGAGGAGGTAATCCGCTGGTGTAAATTCACCAGTATCGCCTGGAAACCGGACAATTCCGGATTCTTTTACAACCGCTACCCAAAACCGGGGACCGTGCCAAAAGAAGACGAGAACAATTATAGCCGTGTTTATTTCCACCGGCTGGGTACTCCGCAGGAGGAGGACGTGCTTATTTATGAGCGCCCGGACCGCAAGGAATGGGGCTTTTCGCCGCAGGTGACGGAAGATGGGAACTACTTACTGATTTACGTCTGGCAC
>MTOL01000085.1 GCA_002011685.1 Deferribacteres bacterium JdFR-76 | reverse complement strand
AGGAGACCGCACTGATCGCCTCGGTGGAAGGCCGGCTGGGAGAACCGAGGCCCAGGCCGCCCTATCCCGTGGAAGCGGGTCTCTGGGGCCGGCCCACCGTAATTAACAATGTGGAAACCTGGGCCAACGTGCCGCCCATCATCCTGAACGGCGCCAGCTGGTTCCGGGAGATCGGTACAGAAACCAGCAAGGGGACCAAGGTCTTTTCTCTGGTTGGCAAGATCAACAACACCGGGCTGGTGGAAGTGCCCATGGGGATCACGCTGAATGATATCATTTTTAAAATCGGGGGCGGCATCCCGGGCGGGAAGAAGTTCAAAGCGGTGCAGACGGGTGGGCCGTCCGGGGGCTGTATTCCAGCGGAGAAGATCAGCCTCCCTGTGGATTACGAAAGCCTGAGCGCGGTGGGCTCCATGATGGGTTCCGGCGGGATGGTGGTAATGGACGAGGATACCTGCATGGTGGATATTGCCAAGTACTTCCTCTCCTTTACCCAGGCGGAATCCTGCGGCAAATGCACGCCCTGCCGGGAGGGGACAAAACGGATGCTGGAGATTCTGGAGCGGATAACCGCGGGTGAAGGCACGATGGATGATCTGGCCTTGCTGGAGACCCTGGCCAACGCCGTCCGCGAGACTTCGCTGTGCGGGCTGGGCAAAACCGCGCCCAATCCGGTGCTCACAACCCTGCGCTACTTCCGGGAGGAATACGAGGAACACATCCGCTACAAGCGATGCCCGGCCATGGTCTGCCAGAAGATCGTCTTTACGCCGTGCAAGTATAACTGCCCGGTGAAAACCGACATTCCTGCCTTTATCGCTCACATCAACCGGGGCGAATATCTGGAAGCCTTTGAGGAGATCCGCAGAAACAACCCGTTTCCGGTTATCACCAGCATGATCTGCCATCACCCGTGTGAGGACCGCTGCCGTTCCGCCGATCTGGCGGAATCCATTTCCATCAAGGCGCTCAAGCGGTTTGCCTGCGAACAGGCCCTGAAGCGCGGTGTGAAGCCCTGGACCCGGGCGAAACGTATCCANAGGGAGAAGGTGGCCATCATCGGTTCGGGACCGGCAGGGCTGGCGGCAGCCTTCGATCTGGTACAGGAAGGGTACGGCGTGACCGTTTTTGAAAAGGAACGGATGCCCGGCGGCATGCTGGCCACCGCCATTCCCCGGTTCCGTTTGCCCGATAAGTACCTTCACCTGGAGATCAATGCTATCCGAAAGACCGGTGTGGAAATCCGCACGGGCGTGGAGATCGGCAAAGACCTCAGCATCTCTGACCTGTTCGACCGCGGGTACAAGGCGGTGCTCATTGCCACCGGTGCCCATCAGAGCCAGAAGCTGAACATCTTTGGAGAACATGCCGAGGGGGTACTGGATGGACTGGATTTTCTGAAGCGGGTGAAGCGCGGGGAGCAGGTTCCCATCGGCAGGAAGGTTGCGGTGATCGGCGGCGGCAATTCCGCCATCGATGCGGCCCGGACGGCATGGCGGCTGGGGAGCGAAGTGACCATCGTTTACCGCCGCACCCGGGATGAGATGCCGGCCATACGCCGGGAAATCGAGGAAGCTGAACAGGAGGGCATCCGCTTCCAGTTTCTGACGGCTCCGGTGCGGATCCTCAGCAAAAACGGCAGGGTTACGGCCCTGGAATGTGTGCGGATGCGGCTGGGCGAACTGGACGAAAGCGGACGGCCCAGGCCCATTCCCATCGAAAATTCCAACTTCAGCATGGAGTTTGATACGGTGATTGTGGCCATCGGGGAGCGNCCGGAGGTGAATTTCGTTCCCGAAAACCTGGGTCTGAGAGTTTCCGNTCGGGGAACCATCCAGGTGGATCCGGAAACCCTGGCCACCGGCGTAGAGGGAATTTTCGCGGCGGGCGATGTGGTCACCGGGCCTTCCACCATTTCGGATTCCATTGCACAGGGGAAGCTGGCAGCAGAGATGATTCTTAAATACCTGCGCGGCGAACCTTTGAAGCGGCGTTATTCCGTTACACCGCCGTCGAAATACGTGCCTCCCACCGAGCTGACGGATGAAGAACTGGAAGAAATTCCCAAACTGAGGCGCCCGGAGATGCCCACCATTCCGGTGGAGGAGCGGCGCCGCGGATTTGCCCAGGTTGAGCGGGGCTATGATGAAGAGATGGCCCGCCGGGAAGCCAGGCGATGCTTGAGGTGCGATTTGCGGCACGAACATGCGGTCGAAGAAGCCGTGAGCGAATCCCGCGCGGGGTAAACCATTCTGTGAGGACAGAACCATGATCAGGGCAAAAATTGACGGAAAGCTTGTTACGGTCGAAGAAGGGACAACGGTCCTGAAAGCCGCAGAGGCTGCGGGAATCCACATTCCCACCCTCTGTTACCACCCGCTGCTTGAGCCCTATTCCGCCTGCCGGGTCTGCCTGGTGGAGGTGCGAACTCCCAGAGGGGCGGAACTGGTGACGAGCTGCAGCACCCGGGTGGAGGAGGGCATGGAAATCCTGACGGAGACCGACCGGGTGAGGGAAGCAAGGCGGATCAACCTGGAGCTGATCATGGCCCGGGCTCCGGCGGCGGAGAACGTGCAGAAACTTGCCCGGGAGCTCGGGATCGAGAGGACGCGTTTTCCCATTGAACATCCCGAGGAGAAGTGCATCCTCTGCGGGCTTTGTGTGCGGGCGTGCGAGACGGTCGTCGGTGCCCATGCCATCGGGTTTGCCAATCGGGGCGCGGACCGCGTGGTTACCACGCCGTTTGATGAGCCTTCGGAAGATTGCATTTCCTGCGGCACCTGTGCCTTTTTCTGTCCCACAGGCGCCATTACCATGGAGGATATCCTGGGCCGCAAGGTTCTTCACCGGGAGTTGCATCTGGGCCCACCCAAATCAATCCGGATTCCTTTTATGCAGGCCACGCCCAATGTCCCGTTTATTGACACGGAAACGTGCATTCATTTCCGCACCGGCAACTGCGGGATCTGCAGAACCGTCTGTGAGCCTCAGGCCATCGATTATGAGATGGAGGAGAAGGAGCTGGAGGTGGAAGTGGGAACCATTATCCTGGCCACCGGATACGAGCTGTTCGATTGCCGGCAGATCCCTCAATACGGCTACGGCCGGCTCCCGAACGTGATTACCAGCCTGGAGTTCGAGCACCTGTGCCATGCCAGCGGACCGACGGGAGGGAAAATCCTCCTGGAAAACGGCGAAAAGCCGAAAAGCATCGGGATTATCCACTGTGTGGGGAGCCGGGACCAGCATTACAGGGGATACTGCTCGCGGATCTGCTGTATGTACGCCATGAAGTTTGCCTACCTGGCGCGGGAAAAAACCGATGCCGAGATCTACAATTTTTACATTGATATCCGCGCTTCAGGAAAAGGATACGAGGAATTCTACGACCGGATGCTGCAGCTCGGGACCCATTTTATCCGCGGCAAAGTGGCGGAGGTGACGGATTGTTCGCTGTCTCCGGAGGAAGAAGGCAAGCTGGTCATCCGGGTGGAAGACACGCTGGTTGGGATGGTGCGGCGCATTCCGGTGGATCTGGTTGTTCTCTGTCCGGCCATCATTCCCAGGCCGGATGCGGAGGAGGTGATCCGGCGGTTTGGACTCTGCGCCAGTGCGGATGGGTTCTTCCGGGAGCAGCATCCAAAACTGGCGCCTATTTCCACCGATGCGGATGGCATTTTTCTCGCCGGGGCCTGCCAGGGGCCGAAGGATATCCCGGATAGCGTGGCCCAGGGTGCGGGTGCTGCCGGGGCGGTAGTGTCCATGGGCGATGCCGTGGAGCTTGAACCCATTTACGCCGTGATTGACGAGGAGAAGTGCAGCGGCTGCCGGACCTGTATTGCGCTCTGTCCNTATAATGCCATCGANTATCTNGAGGATAAAAAGATCAGTCACATTGCCGAAACGCTGTGCAAGGGGTGCGGCACCTGTGTTGCTGCCTGTCCGTCGGGCGCCGCCCAGCAGAATTTCTTTCTGGATGCCCAGATCGAAGCGGAAGTGGATGGCGCCTTGTTGGCAGTGTAGGCTCTTTTCCAGGGAGGAGATCCATCATGCCGGAGCGATTTGAACCGAAGATCGTTGGCTTCCTTTGCCGCTGGTGTGCGTACCAAGGGGCGGATCTGGCCGGGACCAGCCGGCTGGAATACCCGCCGAATATGACGCCCGTACGGGTGATGTGTTCGGGCCGGGTGGACCCGTCCTTCATTCTGCGGGCTTTTGCCAACGGTGCGGATGGGGTGGCCGTTTTTGGCTGCCATCCCGGGGATTGCCACTATCAGGAGGGAAATTACAAGGCCCTGCGGCGGGTTCTGCTGCTGAAGAGGCTGCTGCCGGAGTTTGGCATTGAGCCGGAACGCCTGAGGCT
>MTOL01000090.1 GCA_002011685.1 Deferribacteres bacterium JdFR-76 | reverse complement strand
AACGGCATAGTAGCCGCCCCGGGGGCGAGCCGCTACACTCAGAACCGGATCTTTTAGGCTGGTAGATTGCCAGAACGCATCGGTTTCTTTGTTGCGATCCGGGCTGATAAAGGTATCGCAGGATGTGGTAGCTAAAGTGAGGAATCCCGCCAGCAAGAGATGGCATCCGCTTTTCCTCCAAGTCATGACTCTTCCTTCCTTTTTTCTTGTTAAACCCGGCTGGGGAAAAATAGGTCCCCATGTTGGCATTTTATCCAGCGGATTCTTCCAGGCGAACCCTCTCCAGCGGGCTTCCTTCCTTTGCATCTGCACGTTTCAGCAGAATCGCAAACGCCAGCCCCAACAGTCCCAGGGTGGCAAAAACCACCATGCCTACCCGGTAATCCTGAGTGATATCCCGTAGCTTCCCGACCACCCAGGGAAACGTAGCTAGTCCGAAATTCTGAATCATGGTCATCAGACCAAAAGCAGTGCCTGTGTGTTCTTTTTTTACGATCAGCGGTACCGCCGGCCACATAGCGGCAGGCACGAGCGAAAATGCCAGCCCCAAAACCACCATGGGATAGGCCGGGTAGATGTCAGTGAAACCCATGACAAGATAGGATGGGATCATCATCAGGGAACCAACGATCATCAGGGTTCCGCGACGCCCGATCTTGTCTACCATACGCCCGAGAAAAGGGGCGAGAATCATCGAAGCAAAGATGATGATGCTGGTAACCCCACCGGCCGTGGTAAACATGTGGGTGATCTGGTTAAAAACCTGGCTGAAAATGCCGCCCGTTTTTGCGGTGGTAAGAGGCAGCCCCCATTTTTCGTGGAAAAAGTCCGTCGAAAAAGCCGTAAACGGAAAGATGGCGGAGTAGAACGTTACACAGAGGAGCGAAATGTACCAGAAAGAGGGCTTGAAGGATTTCACGTCCGACAGGCGGATTTTTTCTGTTGTTTCCTCCTCTTTCAGATGGAGAACGCGCTCACCGCGACGGTCGAGGATGATATATATCACGTTAAATAAAAGAGAAACGAAACAGAAGAAAGCGGCAGCCCAAAGAGCCATACGCCAATCGTTAAAATAGTGAGCAATGGCGCTTTCCGTGTTAAAGGAAAAAAGCGTTCCCAGCCGGCTGATGGTGAGTGCAACACCGAAAGCAAAGGCCAGTTCTTTTCCTTTAAACCATTTGGCAAGTATGGCGCTCTGGGCCACAATCATGGATTCCGAGCCGATACCAAACAGAATCCGTCCCGCCAGCATGAGTGGGAATGTTTTGGCGGCTGCCACAATCACTGATCCCAAAAAAACCAGGGAAGAAAACAGGATACTGGCCCGCCGGGTTCCAATGCGGTCTATAAGAAACCCGCCGAGAAAGACCATCACGATGTTGGGCCAGCTGTAGAAGCTGTACATCATGCCAATCTGTTCACGACCGATCTTCATGGCTTCGATAATCATAGGTGCAATGGCACCAATACTATCGTAAGCGAAGTAACTTCCGTAGGTAATGAACGCTACGAAAAACAGTATGGTAAAACGGTAAGCGGCGCGCGAAGGGTGAAAAAATCCGGCTTCCTGTTCAGCCAGTACGGCGGTCATCCGTCTCTCCTTTCCGTTATTCTAAGCCTTCTGTTCGGTCCGCTCTTCAGAACGGTCTAAAATACCAAAAATCTCATTTATTTTAAAGTTTTTTCTTGGCCATTTGGAAGCTTCCAATCCAGCCTGGAACCGGGAAAAGAAGAGTTGATCCCTCGTATATTCTTACCGGAGCAACCGGTTTGTGTCAAGCAAGTGATGCGGAAGAAAGGAAGATTTTCTCGCCTGCAGGTGAAGTAGACGGATGCAAATAGAATACTTTTGGAAATTGGAGACGGCAAATGCCAGACTTATCTATGAACAAGCGGCGGGCCATCAGGATGGAAAAGGCTTTTCCAGGGCCAAATGTGCCCGCCAAATTGCCAATGATAGTTCACAAACGCTTTTCCTTCAGTGGATTCACCGTATCGCAGCAGGTGGTAAGATTTTGCTGCTTGCTATTTTCCTTTGACCAGCTGAAACTTCCCGTTTTTGAGAAACACGGAATAGCGTTTTCCACGTATGCGAACATTGGTCAGTTCCAATTCTCCCAGGCCAAAGTCGAACGGCTGCAGTTCTACTTTACCGTACGGTGAAATCTCTAGACCGGCCACAAACCGAATGATGAGATCTGCAATCCATGAATGCTGGTAATCGTCAATGCCGCGATACACGCATGGCAATCCCAAATATGGGTGGTAATGTTCATAAGAGTTTGGCCGCAGAGGATCTCGCTCGCCCCGGCGTGTTTCGAAAAATAGCATCCGGATAAACTGCTTCATGAGAGTTACTGTGGCCTGTTTCAGTTCCTCATCCTGAAAACGGCGGCCTGAAAACGGCGGGCGCAGGTTGCGAGAGCCTCCAGGATGTGGGAGTTAGTCATGGGCCATACGCGGCCATTCCAAGGACAATTGTGGCGCTTGCCTTTCCATTCGGCATTGGGACTAAAGTAGGGATCGTCCACACTGAGGGTGGGCACAGGCCAGGGAGTCCAGAATTCATCCGGGTTAAGCAAGTGACGTTTTAGTCCGTTCAGGTGTTGTTCGTCGACGATGTCTGTCATGTACGGGTAAAAACAGGTGATTGCCTTAACTCCGGTTCGCTGCATGGTACGAGGATCTACGTCGAAGAACATTTCTTCATCGTTGTCCCACATGTATTTCAGCACTGCGTTTTTGATCTTTTCTGCGGAAGCCTCCCAGCGCTTTTTATCGTTCTCCTTTCCCATTAGGTCTGCGAAGAATGCCAGAGCCCGGCGCAGTTCGTACTGGTACACTGTAGCGTCCACGCCTTTGAGGCGTATCTTGTTTTCCCAGCCGTACTGGTCGGCTTTCTCGTCTACTGCCAGGTAGCGGCTAGTGAATTCCTGCCCCGTTTCGAATTGATCGAGCACATCGTACAGCCCGCTGTCTTCCCTATCCCGTTCGCGGTCAAAATACTCCGCGTATTTAACCAGTCCAGGATAGGCTTCTTCCAAAAAAGAACGGTCGGGATGGTTGCTCCATAAGGCAAAAAGTGCTCTGCCCCAGTTGGCATGATAAAATCCACTCTTTTGGGTAGCGTTGGGATAGATGTGTCCTGTGAAAGAACCGTCCGGGTTCTGAACATGGATGAAATTGAGCAGGCTCCCCTGGGCAAAATCGGGTCTGGACATCCAGCGGGTTTCCATCATGTGGCATTGGGCACTGTAGGTTATGGGGACCCGGAAATAGTCCGGACCTTCGCAAATGGCGGAGTGGGGGTAATTAGCTTCTCCTCCACCCTGAATTGCAAAAAGGCGCAGGCCAAACCAGCGGTACCAGTAATATCGCTCAAAAAAGGGATCCGAACAGCGGAACTGGGGAAGGCTGGAGAAATACTGTTTCCAATTTTCGATGCTCCTTTCCAGGGGATCTTTGCCTTTCAAGGTACGGTCAAGGTGGGCGCTGGCTTCTTCATCGCTGGATGCTAGTGCACAAGCCGCCCAGAACGTTTTCTTTTCACCCGGTAGCAGGCGGAACTTTTTGTGCAAGGCGATGTAGATGATGCCATCCTGAGAGATTCCCTCGATGCGGATTTCGTTTGGGAGGGTGCCGTTTTCGAAGCGGTCGAAAAAGGGGGTCAAGTTCCAGCGGGGCTGTAGCTCTGTGGGCTCCGAAAAATAGACGGCATAAGAATCCGGGGGCAGATTTAATCCAAGCGAACAGTGGATTCCGTAGAGCGGCAAATTTTTGTACTGCAAAAATCGGGTGAAAATGATCCGGTCTTTTAACAGGTCCAGATTGTCCACAAATTCTTTTCCGCCAGAAGGGAAAGACCTCAGAGCAGTAAAAAGGATCCAGTGAAAAATGCGGGTCCGTCCGGCCCGGTTCTGAATTGTTACCCTGCTGACCAGGGTGTCTTCGGGCAAAACCATTTTTTGTTCTTTCACATAAAGCTCGTAATCCCCGAGGTAGTCCTGTTCCAGACGTGCGGGATTCCAATTCCGGCTCCGTTTTTCGAGCGGGAATTCAAACCCTTCCTCATTAAGGACACAGAAGCTGAATATCGGTTCTACACGGAAATTGTAGTAGCTGGCAAAATCCCAGAAACCGGGACGATCGAGGTAGACGGGAAATGTAGGAGTCCAGACGACGCGGTTTCCCCCGCCGAGATAGTGTTTATCGGTCCGTTCCAGTAGAGTGATGGGATTCATAGCTGTGCTCCTTTGGGAATAATCTCTGGTTTTAGCCCTTCATCCCGGTCAATGCGATCCCCCGGATAAAATAACGCTGTGCGAAGAAGAAAACAATTAAAATTGGTAGCATAACGACTACGGC
>MTOL01000093.1 GCA_002011685.1 Deferribacteres bacterium JdFR-76 | reverse complement strand
TCTTTCCCTGAAGGGTCCTGAAAGCGGTCCCATTTGATCAGCAACCGGTAGCGGAATTCACCTTTCAGACGGGAGATAGGAGCCGGTGCCGGCCCCACCGTGCGGTAGGTTGTGCCCTTCGGAATACGCTTGGCAAAGCGGATTGCTGCGTTTTGTACCGCATCTTCTTTGGTGCCGCGGAATTCCACGGAGATGAGGCGGCTATAAGGCGGGTAAGCCAGCTCTTTCCGCTCGCTGCTTTCCCGCGCGTAAAACCGCAGGTAATCGTGTTTTTTGGCAAAAAGAATGCTGTGATTTTCCGGATGAAATGTCTGGATTACCACTTCGCCCTGTTTGCCTTTGCGTCCGGACCGACCGGCTACCTGCGTGAGCAGTTGAAAGGTTTTTTCCGCAGCACGGAAGTCCGGAAGGTGGAGGGACGTGTCTGCCGAAATAACCCCCACGAGAGTTACTTTCGGGAAATCCAGCCCTTTGGCAACCATCTGGGTGCCCAGCAGGATGTCGTACTCTCCATCGCGGAAATCGCGCAAAATCTGGTCGTGGGCTCCCTTCCGGCGGGTGGTGTCCAGATCCATTCGGACAATGCGCGCCGAAGGGAAAAGCATTTTCAGCTCCTCCTCCACGCGCTGAGTCCCGGTCCCGCGGTACTGCAATTGAATACCGTTGCATTGAGGACAGAGGCCCGGTGCTTTTTTCTGGAAGTCACAGTAATGGCAGCGCAGTAGTTTTTTATCGATGTGGAAAGTCAGGGTAATATTGCAGTTCGGGCAGGTTTCCACATGACCGCAGTCCCGGCACAGGATGAAGGTAGAAAATCCCCGNCGGTTCTGCAANAGAATGATTTGNTCGTCATGGGTCAGGCGCTCGGCGATTTTTTCAAGCAGAATGCGGGAAAAAATGGCAGAAGGCTGCCCGTGAGTCTCCTTCCATTCTTTCCGCATATCCACTACTTCCACACTGGGCAAAGGGAGGTCTTCTACCCGTCTGGGCAGCTCCAGGAGGCGGTATTTGCCCGTTCTGGCATTGTGAAATGATTCCAGGCTGGGTGTGGCGGACCCCAGGATCACCACGGCGTCGTTCATCTTTCCGCGGTAAAGGGCCACATCCCGGGCGTTGTAACGCGGGCTGGGATCGTCCTGTTTGTACGAGGCTTCGTGTTCTTCATCCACAATGATGATACCGATCTTTTCCAGCGGTGCGAAGATGGCAGAGCGCGGGCCGATGACGATCTGGATTTTCCCCTCGCGGATCCGGCGCCAGGAGTCGTAGCGTTCTCCGTGCGACATCCGGCTGTGCAGAACGGCCACCTCGTCACCGAAATGGGCCCGGAATCGGCTGACGGTCTGTGGTGTGAGGGCAATTTCTGGAACAAGAACGATGCCTGTCTTCCCTTTTTGCCGGATTTTGTGGAGAGCTTCGATATACACCTGGGTTTTGCCACTGCCGGTGACCCCGTACAGCAAAACCGGTGCGAATTTTCCCCCGGCAATAAGGCGCTCCAGCTCAGCCAGCACGGTGATCTGATCATCGGTGAGTTGCAGCGGCTGGATTTTTTCTACCTCAAAACCGGCGTAGTAGTCGCGGAACACTTCTCTTTTTTCGATTACCACCAGCCCCTTCTTTTGCAGCGACTTGAGCGCGGAAGAGCTCATACGCAGCCTGCGCAAAAGGTCAGTCTGGGCGATTCCCTCGGGATGGTCGCGCAGCGCCTTTAAAATCTCCGCCTGTCGCTCGTGGCGCTGCAAGAATTCTTGGATGATCTCATCTACGTCTTCTATTTCTGGCGAGAGCCGCACGAAATTGGCAAGTTTGGCCCGGGTTGAAGGCTGGCGGATTTCCTGAATTACGTGCAGATAGCCTTTGCGCTGCAGAGTCATCAGATTGTAGCGGAGGTTTGTCTGCCCCAGCTGTGTTTCCAGCTGCCTGATAAGCTGTCCGCCTTTTCGCGCCAGGATCTGCAGAAGTTTTCTTTGTTTCGGATTGACATCTTCCAGTTCCAGCACCTTTTTCTGGTCCAGGTGCTCGGAAAGTACTACACGGCGTCGGCTTTCGATGGCGATGCCCGGCGGCAGTGCTGCGTCCAGAACCTCCCCCCAGGAAGCCAGGTAATAGTCCGCAACCCATCGCGCCAGCCGCAGCATTTCGTCCGAAAAGACCGGCTCTTCGTCCAGTACATCCTCAATCTCCTTCCAGTCCGTCAGGTCTGTATGCCGCTTAAGACCCACCACAAAGCCGGTGAGTTTCCGGTTGCCAAACGGGCAGAGAACCCGGTGCCCCGGCTTGATCAGATCCCGGAAGGTTTCAGGGATTTCGTAGGTAAAAGCATGATCCACCGGTAACGGGAATACAACATCGGCAAACAGGATGTCTTTTTTCTGCTCTGTAGACATGGCCCTGCGGTTTTTTGGGTTCTTCATGTCAAAACTTATTGAAAAGGAAGATGGAAAACAACAGGGAATTGGGGACTGCCGCCGGCAAGGCCGAACACCGGTTGGCAGTTCTTTTTTTGACCTTCAGCGCATTGTGAACATGTCGGCAAAGGGGCGAGATGCCGTACTTTTCCGGTTTGAGGTTCACTCCTGCTGTTTCACTGTGCCCACTGTCCAGTCCAGCTGGAGGATGATTTGCCGGCGGAGCGGACTCTCGATTTCATCCCAGCCGCTGCCGGTGGACCGCCGGTCCCAGTAATGCGTAACAGCATATTTGGCCGAAAGGGTCCCTTTCTTTCCAAGGTTGAGCCGGAACAGGAGGTAGAATCGAAGCCCTTTGCCGTAAAGGAGCACATTTCGCAGTCTACCCGGAACGTCCGCCTCGAACTGGTAAAGACGGGTTTCGTAGTGAGGTGCGTCAAAGCACGTGAGGCGGGAGTCCAAACGGAGAAAGGGCCGGAGGAAAAGGCGGATTCCCCAGAAAAGAAGCCATCCGGATTGGGGCTGGATGCCGCCTGCCGATTGTGCCGGAGCCGAGCGGGAGAACTCCATTCGGGCATAAAGCCTTCCGCGCCGCGGCAGGGTAAATTCCTGATGTAGCCGGAAGCGGTCCGTCCAGAAAAGTATGGGCAGGTTTTTATAGCGTGCCGAAGATCCGGCCTGACCTGTGTTCTGGATGCGGCTTTTCCGCAACCACTGGATGTACAGCCGGTGATGCCGGTTGATGCAGTATTCCATGCGTATCCAGATTCCGCTGGCTGGACTGTTCAGGCGGACGGGATTCAGAAAAGTAGAATGATCTGTGGCCAGAAACAGGGAGGTGGCCGGATTGGGCCGCCAGCGAAAACCCATTTGCCAGTACTCGGCCGGTTTTCCCGTTCCTGCTTGAATTTCCTCTTTTGCCCAGGGGTTGGCGTAGGTGCTGGCCTTCCTGCGGTGAAGCACGGTCCAGCGAAATCCCTCCCATTCGCGGGTGAATCCGGCCTCCAGGGCCATCAGTTGACGGGCATGAAAAACCCCTTCGGAAAAATAGAACCACTTTCCGGCAAAACCGTACAGGCCAGTGCTGTGGAGGGTGAGGTACGACTGTCCCGAAAGTATGGTTTCGACCTCCCATGCTGCGGCAGATCGGAAAGGGTGGGAAAAGCGAAAACGGGCTTCTGAAAAGAAAAAAGTCTGACGGCGGAGAAAAGGAACTGCCACCAGCCAACCGCTGGAATAGTTCCGGATCCGCTCTTGGCGGGATCGCTCTGCGGCGGTACGGTGGAGACCCGAGAGGTCCAGGCTGACAATTTCTCCATTTTTTACGCTGGCATCCAGCGGCTGGTTGGCATACCATGCCAGAATGGTCAGAAATCCCCGCCTCAGACGGGCTGCGATCCCCTGGAAATATTTGGCTTCGTAGGCCGAAAGGTATCCGCGCCATTTCTGACCATGTAGAAAAGGCCCTGAAGCAAGGGAACGGAAAGATCCGAAGGAAAGGGGCGAGGACAGCATCAGGCCCTGCCCCATTTGAAGCACAAAACTTCCCGCCAGCACGGATACTTCCGGATGCTTCAGCCGGAGCGCTGCAAATCCCACCAGATGATCCGTTAACATACGTTCGCCAGGATCCTTCTGGCTGAGAACCCCAACATGGAGCAGGGAGCCACAGGAAAAACGGACGCGGTGGTAAAGGCCATACGGGTTACCCGGGAAAACGCCGCGTCGGAATCCTTTCGCCTCTTCCAGCATAAATTCAATCCGGCTGCGTGCGGATAGAAAGGGGCTACATTTGCGGACAGGCCGCACCGTTAAGAACCGCGCGATCCATTGCCAGGTTTCAGCATCCACTTCTGCAATGCGGGCCACCTCATCCAGAGTGCGGAAGGCACCATGTTCCTTGCGGTGCTCCACAATGGCTCTGGCTGATAGTACTGGGAAACCCGGAATCTGCA
>MTOL01000092.1 GCA_002011685.1 Deferribacteres bacterium JdFR-76 | reverse complement strand
AGCATTTACCGGGGAATTGTACAGCGTTTTCAGCCGCGCCTGATCCTTAATATGGTCCGGCACCGGGAGGAAGTTGCCGAGGGATATTCCTTGCGCACAGCCGTTGGCGAGCTCCTGGCTATCGAAATGGATTTCTGGGGCGCCATTCCTTTTGACGAGAAGGTCCGGGAAGCCGCCATGCTGCAGCGGCCCTTCATGCTCCACAAGCCCGGCTCCCGTGCAGGCAAAGCCCTTTCCAAAATTGTGATGGAAAATATCCTGGATTTGCCCAGATTGCGCCGGTTTCTGGACCGGAAAAAACTGGAGCGCATCCTTTCGCGGCTCGAAGTGAGAGAGGAGCAGATCAACAAAGATCCCATCATCTGTTCGGTGCGGTGCAGCTACTGGGATGATTGTGAATATCAGAATGGCGGTTATCCGTGTGGCATCCGGAATCTGGAACTGATCCTGAAGGACTGAGACGCCTTCCCTGCAGAAAAAAATCCATTATTTTTACAATTTTGTTGCACACAGGAAGAATTTTACACTAAATTTCAATCCCGCTGTTGACGAAAAAGAAATGCAGGGAGGTGAGAATCTCTACAACCAGCGGCAAATACCGGAAGCGAAATTTTCAAGATTGATCACGAAGCGAGGTGGGTCATATGAATAAGAAACAGTTGGAACAGCTGAAGCAGATCCTGATTCAGAGAAAGCAGGAGATCCTGACAAAAGTTGGGGCGAGCACGGAGGATATAGGTGATCTTCAGGGTGAGACGGCAACGGACTGGGTGGACCGGGTTTCTCTGGATGATGCGATGAACAGCCTGATGAGCAAAGAGAGTGAGCTGGCACGGGAACTGGAAGATATTGTTGAAGCGCTGGAGAAAATGGAACGCGGAGAATACGGAATTTGTGAAGAATGTGGGCAGGAGATTGCCTTTGAAAGGCTGGAAGCCGTTCCAACCGCCAAGCTTTGCGTCCCGTGCAAGAGTAAGAAGGAAAAAAGCGAATTCCGCGGGTACAATCAGCGCGGACCTTCTTCCATACCATCCGAGCTTTTCGACGACGAGTGGTATGAATGAGAAATGGGGCCGTAAGGCCCCATTTTCGTTTCTGGTAGGTTTTGGTTCTTAGGCAACCCACCCTGTTTGGCCGCCCGGTGTGTCCACAAATTGTATGGTATTGGATTTGGAGAAATCATATATTACTTTTTGTCACCGCAGTCTATTGATCCGTTGGATTTCAACCAGGTTCGTGCTCATGGAGGGTAATCATGCCTTTCAAAGATCATGATCTAAATCAGGCGCTTAAGAATTTGCGCGAGATGGAAAAAGAGGTCGAGCGGCTTCTGAAGGACTTTTTTGTGTCCAAGAATCCGATGCTCATGGTTTCGGAAAACGGGTGGACGCCGCACATAGACGTGTACGAGACAGAAGGGGCCTACATCATCAAAGTGGAGATTGCCGGTGTTCGCCGGGAAGATGTGCGGATCCACATGGAAGACCAGGTTCTAGTGGTTAGTGGGCGGCGTGTGGATGATTGTGAGGAGGACCGCAAGCACTTCCATCTGGCGGAAATCAGTTACGGACATTTTGTGCGGCGGATTGAACTCCCACGTGAAATCGACCGTGACGGAATCCGCGCCGCTTTTAACAACGGGATGCTGAAGATCTACGTGCCCAAAGCAAAAGCGAAAGAGTCCGGTCCGATTTCCATCCCGATTTCCGACTGAGCCGGTACAATTGGGGAGGAATGGCAATGAAGACATTTTCTGGACCTTTTAATCCGGAGCTCAACGAAAATGAAATCAGTGAAATAAAGGACGATAGCGAGATCGCAAAGATGGAAATCCCGCGGGAAGTTCCCATTTTGCCGTTGCGGGACACGGTGATTTACCCATTCATGGTGTCGCCGCTATTTGTGGCCCGAAANAAATCCATCAAGCTGATTGACGACGTGCTCATCGGAAACCGGATTCTGGGCCTGGCGGCTCANAAGGACGCCTCCATAGAAGACCCTTCTCCCGATGANATTTTCCGTATCGGTACGGTGGCTACGGTTCTTAAAATGCTCAAGTTCCCGGACGGGAGCCTGCGGGTGCTGGTGCAAGGGCTATCGCGCATGGAGATTGTGGATTACGTACAGCGAGAGCCCTACCTGAAAGCGATCATCCGTCCGCTGGAGGATTACGTTGAACAGAGCGTGGAGCTGGAAGCGCTGGCCAAAAATGTGGCCATTCAGTTCCAGAAGATCGTTTCTCTGGTGCCGCATCTGCCGGATGAGCTGCAAATCGCCGTGATGAACATTTCCCATCCAGGAAAACTCTGTGACCTGATCGCCAGCAACCTGAACCTTTCGCTGGAAGAGAAGCAGGCCATTCTGGAAACCATCGACGTGAAAAAGCGCCTGGAGAAACTGACCATTTATGTTAACCGGGAGCTGGAAGTTCTTGAAATCGGTCATGAGATCCAGAGCAAGGTGCAATCGGAGCTGAGCAAGAACCAGCGGGAATATTTCCTTCGCCAGCAGCTCGAGGCGATCAAAAAAGAGCTGGGCGAAGAAGACGAACGTACAGCGGAGATCAAAGAGCTCCAGCAAAAGATTAAAAAGGCGAAAATGCCAAAAGACGTGGAAAAGGTGGCGCTGCGCGAACTGGACCGCCTGGCCAAAATGCCACCCGGCGCTGCAGAGTATACGGTGAGCCGCACGTATCTGGATTGGCTCATCGCCCTTCCGTGGTCGAAAGAGACGAAAGACAATCTTAACATCAAGCGTGCCAAGAAAATCCTGGATGAAGACCATTACGACCTGGACAAAGTTAAAGAGCGGATTCTAGAGTATCTGGCCGTCCGGAAACTGAAAGAAGACATGAAAGGGCCCATCCTCTGTTTTGTGGGACCACCCGGGGTGGGAAAGACATCCCTGGGGCGGTCAATTGCCCGGGCACTGGGGCGCAAGTTTGTGCGGATTTCGCTGGGGGGTGTGCGGGATGAAGCGGAAATCCGGGGCCACCGGCGCACCTACATTGGCGCCTTACCGGGACGCATCATCCAGGGCATCCGGCAGGCCGGATCAAAGAATCCCGTTTTTATGCTGGACGAGATTGACAAGCTGGGCATGGATTTTCGGGGAGACCCCTCCTCGGCGCTTCTGGAAGTGCTGGACCCGGAACAGAACTACGCCTTTTCGGATCATTACCTGGAAGTCCCGTTTGATCTGAGCAAAGTAATGTTTATCACGACGGCAAACCTGCTGGATCCGATTCCCGGGCCCCTCCGTGACCGCATGGAGGTGCTGGAGCTTCCCGGTTACACGGAGGAGGAAAAACTTCACATCGCCAAAAACCATCTAATCCCGAAGCAGCTGGATGCTCATGGGCTGAAGAAACGCCAGCTAAAGATAACGGACGAGGCAATCCTCCGCATTATCCGGGAATATACCCGCGAGGCCGGGCTGCGGAATCTGGAGCGCAATATCGCCAGTATTTGCCGGAGAGTCGCCCGCGGCATTGTGGAAAAGAAATTCCGGACCAAAAAGGTGGATGCCCGGCATATCCCGGAATACCTGGGTCCACCCAAATATGAGCTGGAAGTGGCAGAAAGACTGTCTGAACCAGGAGTGGCAACGGGCCTGGCATGGACGCCCTCCGGTGGAGATATTCTTTTCATTGAGGCCACAAAAATGCGCGGCCGCAAAGGGCTTTTGCTTACCGGCCATCTGGGCGATGTAATGAAAGAATCCGCCCAGGCTGCGCTCTCCTACATCCGTTCCAAAGCGGCCCGGCTGGGCATAGATGAGAACTTCTTTGAAAAATACGACATTCACATTCATGTGCCGGCGGGCGCCATTCCTAAAGATGGCCCGTCAGCCGGTGTGACCATTGCCACGGCTCTGCTTTCGCTCATCAAGGAGATCCCGGTCCGCAGCGATTTGGCCATGACCGGTGAGATCACCCTGCGGGGTAAAGTGCTACCTATCGGTGGGGTGAAGGAAAAAGTGCTGGCGGCCAAACGGGCTGGAATCAAACACATCATCCTACCGAAGCGGAACGAAAAAGACTTGGTGGATGTGCCCGAAAATGCCAAAAAGGACCTGACCTTTCACTTTGTGGACACACTGGACGAGGTTTTTGAGCTGGCGCTGGGTAAGAAGGCCTTTGAAAAGCAAGCCGTAGAAGAAAAGGTGGAAGCTCAGGCCGAAACCGTTGAGGAAGTGAAGTGATGCAGGAATCTGGACGGGGAGATTGCGGCCTATGGGGAACCTGGAAGAGCGCTACCAGAAACTGNGATCGAAAATTTGCAGAGTACGGACAGGACCATGTGTTCCGGTTCTGGGATGAGTTATCACCGGCGCAGAAAGAGGCTTTTTTAGAGCAGCTTGAAGC
>MTOL01000088.1 GCA_002011685.1 Deferribacteres bacterium JdFR-76 | reverse complement strand
TTCCGGCCCTGACCTATCCGCATAACGGCCAGAATCCCGGAGCCGAAGAGGCCGCCATTCCTTTTTTGCTGGCTCTAGGACCCATTCTTGTGGGCTCCGAGTTTTCAACATCCCTGCAGGTTGCAACAGCAATGTTTTGATTTTCATCAGAAAAACGGGACAAAAATATCCGCACATCGGCACAGTCTGGCTTATCTATCTGTCTATCCCATTAACTTTTGACAATAGAGGGATTTTTTGCTAATTTAGAGTTCCAATTCAAGTACGGAACTGTACGGAAGGATCTGAATCTTTTATGTGGCGTATCGTAGGAGAAAACATCACACAGCAATTTAACCGCCGTACCATTTTCCGCAACATTTCTTTTGAAATCAAGAGTGGAGAATCGCTGGTTCTGATTGGGCCCAATGGTTCTGGAAAAACCACGCTGATCCGCATCATCTGCCACCTCTTGCGGCCCACAGCAGGCAAAGTAACATACCTGAATGAAGGAAAACGCATCTCCTTTGAAGAACTGCAGCCGCATCTGGGGCTGGTTGGCCCCTATCTGCAACTTTATAACAACCTGACGGCATTTGAAAACTACACCTTTTTTTCCAAAATTCGCGGTCTTCCTGTGGATGTGGAGCGGTTCCGTGACCTGATGAAGCGCCTGGGCCTGGCCGGGCGAGAAATGGATGAGCTGCGGACCTATTCCTCGGGAATGCTTCAGCGGATGAAGTACGTTTGTGCACTCATTCACGATCCCGATGTCCTCATTCTGGATGAACCCACATCTAACCTGGACGAAGAGGGTGTCCAGATCGTTTACCGTATTATTGAAGAACAGAAGCGAGACAAAATTTTGATTCTGGCAACAAACGAACCGGGAGAATTCCGTTTCGGTGACAAGCAGATCCACATTGCTGCATAAGGCCTGGTACGTCTTCCAGAAGGACTTGCACCAGGAATTTCGGACGCGGTATGCGATCAACGCAATTTTCCTTTTTGCGGTAACCACCCTTATTGTCGTAAGTTTTTCCATCGGTCCGGCAGGACTTTCGGCTCAGGTTCTCTCGCCCCTGCTGTGGATTATCATCTTCTTTTCGGCTATGTCCGGTCTCTCTCACATTTTCGTTCGTGAAGAGGAGCAGCAGACATCCGACACATTGCGTCTTGTGGCGCCGGCCAATGCCATCTTTTTGGGAAAATGGCTGTTCAATGCCGTCCTGCTCATCGGACTGGAAATTCTGATCGTCCCGCTCTACCTTATTTTCATGAATCTGGAAGTAAAAAATCCTGGCGGTTTCGCCGCTATCATTCTTCTTGGAAGTCTTGGGGTTTCTACCGTGGCCACTATTATTGCGGCCATTATTTCTCGGGCCAGCGCCCGGGGAGCGCTGTTCGCCGTGCTCTCTTTCCCCATTACCCTGCCCATCCTGGTATCCGCCATCCATGGAACGGGAATGGCCATTGCCGGCCGCCCGATGGTGGAGATGATGGGCGATTACCAGATTCTCTTTGCATTTCTGGTGGTTATTTTCACAGCATCGGTTCTGCTGTTCGAATTTATCTGGATCATCTGAAAGGGCTATAGAAATGCTGAAAAACGATCGTCCCTGGTTTCACGGTTTCAAAATCTTCACGTTTGTCTGGATGATCTTCGTCATTATCGGATCCATCAAAGTAGCGCCGGAGGCGACCGGGTTCGTCAGTACTTCCCGGGTGGTTTTTTTTCATGTTCCTGTGGCCTGGGTTGCGGTGCTGGCATTTCTGGTTTCTGCCGTATTCAGTATCCGCTACTTGCGGAAAAAACAGATGGAAGACGACATCTGGGCCTCCTCATCAGCGGCCCTGGGATTTCTTTTCGCCATTCTCGCCACCGTTACAGGCTCGATGTGGGCTAAACACGAATGGGGTTCTTACTGGAACTGGGATCCGCGGGAAACTTCCATTGTCATCCTCCTGCTGATCTACGCGGCCTATTTTGCACTACGTTCTGCCATTGACTCTCAGGAAACCAAAGCTCAGCTTTCGGCCGTTTACTCCATTCTTGCTTTCGTCACGGTTCCGTTTCTTATTTTTGTGGTTCCGCGGGTTATCTTCACCCTTCATCCGCAGAATCCCATCTTCACCAACGAACCCAAACAGCGGATGACTCCTTCCATCCGCTGGGTTTTCTTCGCGTCGCTATTCGGCTTTACCCTGGTTTATTACTGGATTTTGCGCCTCAAAGTAGACATCGAACGGATTAAACAACGCATGACCGAAATGGAGGATAAATCATGAAACAGGATGTATTGCTGTGGATCTTTTTAATCATCTGGATCGGTGTGGGGGCCTACCTGTTTTATCTGGACCGCCAGGTCCGCAGCCTGAAGAAACGTTTCCTTTTCCATGAGGCAAAATCGGAGAAGTAACCAACAGAGGGAGCACAGGATGAAACGCAAATACATTATTGGGATCGCCGTTATCCTGGTCTTCCTGGCTTTTGCCATTCTGAACCTGCGGAAGTCGCTGACGCCGTACGTTTCGCTGGCGGAAGCCAAGCGCACACAACAGACGGTACAGGTAAAAGGAGCGCGGGTGGAAGGCAGCGAGTATTTTGATGCCGAAAAGAAAGTATTTGTCTTCCGCATGGTAGATGACCAGGGAGAGGAATGCGAGGTGGTGTATCCCGGCGTAAAACCCGCCAACTTTGAACAGGCCACCGAAATCGTGGCCATTGGCCGCTATGTAAACGGACGATTCGAGGCCAGCCGCATCCTGGTGAAATGTCCTACGAAATATCAAGCGGAAGGAGCAGAATCATGATTGCTGGCATATCCAGTATTGTTATTGCACTGGTCGCTGCCGTAGCCGCCGCCATTGGCTACTGGCTTTATTATAGATCCGGTGACGAAGCCACGTTTAAACTGGCAAACCTGGGCTATTACGTGCTGTTCGGATCGGCGCTTTTCGCCTCCGTTCTACTGATGGCCCAAATTCTGGCGCACAACTTTCAGCTGAGTTACGTGTACAACTATTCTTCACGCGATCTGCCACTGAAGTATCTGATTTCCACTTTCTGGGCCGGTCAGGAAGGGACCTTTCTTCTCTGGCTGCTGTTCAGCACCATTTACGGGCTGATTCTGATCCGCGGCAGGGCAAAAGAAAACCCTCTGGCGCTTTTCTTTATCCTCCTGACGCAGATTTACCTGATCATTATCCTGCTGAAGAAAAGCCCGTTTGCCTACATCTGGCAGGTGTACAACAACGTTCCGTTTGGTTTTATGCCTCAGGACGGTGCGGGGCTGAACCCGTTGCTGCAAAATCCCTGGATGGTGGTGCACCCGCCTACGCTCTTTCTGGGGTATGCCGCCACTGTTGTACCTTTCGCCATGGCCCTTTCCGCACTGGTGCGCAAGAACTTCAGCCAGTGGGTTGAAGAAGCCCGGCCGTGGGTGGTCTACACCGTGCTTATTCTGGGCGCCGGGATCATGCTGGGTGGGTACTGGGCTTACGTTACGCTGGGCTGGGGCGGCTACTGGGCCTGGGATCCGGTGGAAAATTCTTCCCTGATTCCCTGGCTGCTCAGTACGGCCCTCCTGCACGGTATCATCATCCAGCTCCGTCAGGGAGGACTCATCCGCACCAACCTTTTCCTTGCCGCCTTGAGCTTCGTGGCCATGCTCTGGGGTTCATTCCTCACGCGCAGCGGTGTGTTGACCGACTTTTCCGTTCACTCTTTTGGCGAATCCGGTCTCAACATGTATCTGATCGTCTTTGTTCTGTTCTTCGCCGGCCTGTTCCTGTTACTTTACTTCGTGAACATCAACGGGCACAAGGGAAAACGGTTTGCCGAAGGGATCCTGAGCCGGGAAACTTTCATCTTTGTCGGCCTGATGACCCTGCTCATCTCGGCAATCTTCACCTTTATTGGCACATCCAGTCCGATTTTTACGGGGCTGGTGGGTAAAGCTTCCAACGTTTCACAAAATTACTACAATACCATCCATATTCCCATAGCAATCTTCATGTTGCTCACGTTGGGCATTTCGCCGGCACTGACCTGGAAANTCTCAAAAATCAGCGCCCAAGGCCTGTTTTTCAGGGGGCTGTTCGGCGGCGTGGTCCTTACCATTCTCGGCATCGTTCTGGGACTCCGGCAGCCTCTGTCTATCCTTCTTTTCCTGCTGTCGGCTTTTGTCCTGGTAACCAATATGGAAGTGGTGATCCGCTTCGTAAAAAAGGCGCCGTTTGCAATCGGCGGCTACCTGGCCCATGCAGGTGTCGCCCTGATGATGGTCGGAATTATCACTTCCACCATGTACGACAGGGCGGAAAAAATTACCCTGCCGCAGGGCGAATACAAACCCACTACGCTGGGTTATGAGCTCAAGTTTGTGGG
>MTOL01000089.1 GCA_002011685.1 Deferribacteres bacterium JdFR-76 | reverse complement strand
GCGCTTTCGATGGTTTCCCGGTCATGTTCCACGACGATGACCGTATTGCCCAGGTCCCGCAGGCGAAGGAGGGTATTGATGAGCCGGCGGTTGTCCCGCTGGTGTAGACCAATGCTCGGTTCATCCAGAATGTACAGCACCCCCATCAGCTGTGATCCAATTTGTGTGGCCAGGCGGATGCGCTGGGATTCACCGCCGGAAAGCGTAGCAGCGGTGCGGTCCAAAGTCAGATAATCCAGGCCCACGTTGATCAGAAAGGTGAGGCGCTGTTTGATTTCCTTGAGGATCTGGTGGGCAATTGCCAGTTCCCGTTCCGTCAATTGGAGGTTCTCGAAGAATTCCAGTGCCTGTTTGATGGACATGCGGGTAACGTCTGCGATGGAGAGGCCGTTGATTTTGATGGCCAGGCTCTCCGGACGCAGGCGGGATCCCTTGCAGGCCTCACAGGGCCGGGTGTTCATGTAGCTTTCAATCCACTCCCGGATGTATGATGAACTGGTCTGGCGGTACCGCCTCGCCAGATTGGGAATGACGCCTTCGAACTGGTGCATGAACTCTGCAGTAACCCGCCCGCTGCTGCTCGTGTAGCGGATTTTAATTTCCCGGTCTGTACCGTAAAGAATAATCCGCCGGATAGACTCAGGAAGATCCTTCCAGGGGGTATCGAGACTGAATCCGTAATGGTAGGCCAGAGATCTCAAATGGCTGAAATACCAGCTTTCGCGCCCTTCGCCCCAGGGTTCAATGGCACCTTCGTTGATGGAAAGATTGGGATCCGGAACGATAAGGGTGGGATCCAGTTCTCGGACGTTTCCCAGCCCATTGCATGCGGGACAGGCGCCGTATGGGCTGTTGAAAGAAAACATGCGGGGTGCGATTTCCTCATAGGACACGCCACAGTCCACACAGGCAAACTGTTCGCTGTAAGTCTGTTCCGGACCATCTATCTGGCTAATGATAACTAGTCCTCCGGATAGGTTCAGAGCAGTTTCGATGGAGTCTGTGAGGCGGTTTTTGATTTTGGGGCTGGCAATCAGCCGATCTACGACCACCTCTATATTGTGTTTTTTATTCTTATCGAGCTTGGGAGGGCTGGACAGGTCAAAAATCTCGCCGTCTACACGAACTCGGACGAATCCCTCGCGCCTGGCTTCTTCGAAGACTTCGCGGTATTCTCCCTTGCGGCCGCGCACCAGAGGAGCCAGTACCTGAAATTTTGTTCCTTCAGGAAGCTTGAGGACGGTATCGACAATCTGCTGGACCGTTTGTCTCTGGATCCGCTTGCCGCACCGGTAACAGAAGGGAACACCGATCCGAGCGAAAAGGAGACGGAGGTAATCGTAAATTTCTGTGACGGTTCCAACAGTGGAACGCGGATTTTTGCTGGTTGTTTTCTGCTCGATGGAAATGGCCGGGGATAGGCCTTCAATATTGTCGACATCCGGTTTTTCCATGAGGCCCAAGAACTGGCGGGCATAGGCCGAGAGGGATTCAACATAGCGCCGCTGGCCTTCTGCATAAATCGTGTCAAACGCCAGCGAAGATTTTCCCGATCCGGACAGGCCGGTGATGACAACCAGCTTGTCCCGGGGAATCTCAACATCGATGTTTTTCAGATTGTGTTCCCGTGCACCCTTGATGATAATTTTATCTGTTCCGGCCATCTCCGCAGCTGGTCTCCAGGGTGGTTGATATTGTAAACCGATTTTTTAAGATAATAAAGGCCGTCAGGGTTTTCAAAGGAAAGAAATAGCCGTGAAAGTGAAAAAACCATCTGGCTTATTTGCAAAGTGGGCCTTTTCAAATTTTGAAAATCCCATGGAATGCAGTTGATGAAGTGGTGCATTGCTATTGCCGGTCTGATTTATTGTCGGCGTGATGTTTCAAACTTTACGTCCTTTTACATAATTTCGCAATTGGGTTCAGATGTTTTGGTGTCCGGTCCCGTCGGCCCGAATGAACACCCGGGATTGTGGAGATTTGAAGAATGGTCAGGGCAGCCATTTTTGGTGAATCACCGGCTTTGCGGGCGCGAAGCGGAAAATTGTCAATTTTGACGGTCTGCGGGAGTGGGATCTTGGTCTTCATATGGGGAAGAGTGTAGGTTTTTTCCAATATGTGGTTACAGGTTGTTTGGAATGTGTTCAAATATATGTAGATCGGGCTGTGATTTCACTGCCGATCGAGTCTCCTTTCGTCTATTATTAATGAAAGCAGATTTCGATCACATCATCAGCGAAAGTTCTGTGGTTCAAAAGTGGCGTTTTTTCAGGGCCGATATCTGTGTAGACAGCAGGTTTTCCATGAAGTTCATTGGACGTTTTGGAAGTTGCATACGGTCTAATCGAGATACAGGGGGCGATGAATGCTGATGGTTAGATTAGAACGGGTGGGACGTTTTGTCCATAAGAGTCCATCGTGGGATAACTATGAATTGGAGTTGCTGATTTATCACTTTGGGGATTATTCAATATTTGAATTTTTGCGTGTTTCATCCTTCTTTTTCAGGTTTTTGGTAAAAGGGTCGCGGTTTTGCATGAATCGGTTCGCAAGTACTTTCAGAAGGCATCTGCCCTTTTCCAAAAGACAAAAAATTGTTAATCTGGCCCTTTTGGTTACATACGGTTGTTTACTAATTTCAAAAGAGATCTAAATATTTCGTTTTCCGGGGAAACGGCTTGATCCAAGATCCGGCGATTAAGAATTCGTACATAGTAATTTAAAACGGTCATCTCAATTCTCTGCTACGCTTGAACCCAGCGTTGATTCAGGACCTGAGAGGGCTGGCCGGCTATTTACAGGACCCGGAGCAGTTTGGGCAATTGTTGAATTTCCCACTCCGCGGCATTTTTTGTTCCCGGAAATCCGCCTTTAGTACCTCTAACGTTTCTATTATCTCAGACGTCCCAAAAATGAAAGGATGATCCGCAAGTACATCATATTCTTTTGTCCATCGACATTGAGGGCTTGCTTTTTATTCCGCTGGGAGGGTAAGGGCGATGTACAACTTCGGAAAAGTACATCTGTTTTTGTACCCTATCGCAGGAGGTAGTGTGAAGAAGGGTTTTCCCCAGTTATTTTGTTTGACAAATTTTCAATTCCTTTGCCCTATTTAATTTTTAGATCCTAATTTTGAATAAAATATCATTTTTCGTTCTTGACTTTTTCATGCTTCTCACTACATTTTTTGTTAAAGAAAGTCAAGAAAAGGGAAATTATGGGGGGGACAATGAATGGATGAAGGTCCTATTTTGAAAGCATTTTTCCATAATTTTCAATCCGAAAGAAGGCGTGTACTTCTGTTTTAATAACCATTATCCGGCTTTTTTCTTTTTTTCGAAACCATATATTGGTGTTTTGGCAGAGATGTTTTCAAATATTCTTATTCTTGTATGCATATGTATGAAGTATGAAAGATTTTAATAAAGATTGATATATTTGTGATTATATTTTTTGATACATTTTTCCCGTTTGTGTTTTAAATAAATAGATGAATGAAGCGATGGACGGGGGGCATGAATAAAGATCTTCTATTGATTGTTTTTAACAACGTATATGGTTCAAGAAAACGAAATACGGATAAAAGGAAATCTGGTTTGGAATTTAAGAAAATGTGGGCCAAGAAATTACCGGCGCTAAGAAATAGCCCTGAATGACCTTTGCGGATATCCTCTGATGTCCAGGGCATTAAGAGGGGAGGTAATAGCGATGTATGGGATTCGAAATCATTCTACCGTTGAAAGCCATTTCTCAATAACTGGAGGGAAATTGGGATGGTTTGGTGGATTGATTTTGGCGCTAAGTGTTTTCAATTTTTCCGTTCTCTTTGGACAACCAAAATGGGTAAAACAAGCCATCAAACAGATAGACAAGAGTCCAATCCTTGAAATAGGGGCGAACAAAGTCGTGTGGGAAGAGATAGACTATCAGGTAAAACCTGGCCCCAAGAGTATCAAAAATGTTAAGCGTGTTATCAAAATAGCCAATGAGAGTGATGGATTGGAAAGTTTCAAATGGTATTTTTCATCCAATATGTGGATAGAACGTTTTAAAGGTTGGATATGCTATCCGAACGGGAAAGTTAAGAAACTGAAGAAGAAACATCTTATCGAACAGGCATCGATCGATATGGATGGAGAGTATTCGGACGATAGAGTGTTTCGAATTGATTTTGGGCAAACACTTGGTGCAGGGACATANATTGCCTTTGAATACCGTGTAATTGAGACGGGATTTTTTGCCAACGTTATTGTTTTTGATGAGCCTCTCGACTATGATGGTATTGTCTGGTCTAAATTGCGTTTGGCGATTCCGGAGGGGGGGCAAGTTAAAGAAGCGATTTCAGATCGAAGATACTTTTCGGCAATTGCA
>MTOL01000084.1 GCA_002011685.1 Deferribacteres bacterium JdFR-76 | reverse complement strand
ATGATTCCGCCCGGATGTTGCGCAGCCATTGGGTAATTGCGGCCAGGCGCGGGTCAGACGGCGGCACTGGTCTTCCTTCTTTGTCCGAGGTAGGGGACTTCCCAATCCATGTACCGGGTCCGGGATAGCGAAAATAGTCAAAATGAATACCGGACAGGGAGGGATAGTTGTTTGCCAGTTCCTTAACCAGCAGGGACAAATGCGCCTGTACCTGCGGTAGTGCTGGATCCAGCCAGGAGTAATGGTTGTTGGGGGGCAGAAGTTCGCCATCCTCGTTCCGAAGAAACCAGTTGCGGTGGGCGTTAAATAGCTGGTTGGGATGGCGGGGCGGCTTGCTGCCCCTCCATGCCGGAAACACATTTATCCAGGCGTGCAACTCCAGGCCGAAACGCCCTGCATAAGAAAGGGCGGTAGCCAGCGGATCCCATCCAGGATGTTTCCCCCCCAGTTCTTCCGCCCATGGTTCGATATCCGAAGGGTAAAAGACGGTTCCGTTTCCTCTAACCTGAAAAAGGATTACGTTGAATCGAAAGTTTGCCGCATTGGCAAAAATTTTCTGGAGGTCCGCCGCAGAACGGTAATCCCAGCGTGTAACCCAGAGTGCCCGCGTTTCCTGCCCGTCTGCCATTTTTATGTTGAAAAGGAAAAGAAACACCGCCATACAAAGAGAAATGACCACCTTCAAAATCTGCTGCAATGCAAACCGTCCGAACCCCTCTTCTTCAGGCGTAATTTGCTGTTCTCTCACTTTGACTGTAGATTCCGGGCTCTTGTAACTGTAGATCATACAGATATGAAGAATTTCCCTATGGCTGTTCCGGTATTTGAAATTACGGGTGTATTTCCTTTCGATGGAAAGGGGATGTTTTCGGTGAAGATGATGAAAGCCAGCAGGTTTCCTTTGCCTTTTGCGCATCTTGGTCCTTCTTCTTGTAGCGTAGGGATCTCCCGTGGTTTCGGTAAAACTTTGATTTTTTTTCTGCTAAATGTTAGTCAATTTAAGGGTGGCGATTTGGACCTTCATTTTCCAGCAATTCTCTCGCTGCCTGCAAAATTCTTTGGCAGTTGGGCAGCGTCTCACGCTCAAGGTTGTGGGCGTAAGGAATGGTTTCTTCGGTACACACCCTGCGATAGGCACAGGGCACGTTCCGCTCGTGCAGAACTGCGGCGATTTCCCCGGAAAGTCCAAATCTTTTGTAATCCTCGTCAACTACAAGGATCCGCCCGGTTTTTTGTGCGGAGGTAACAATGCTTTCCACGTCCAGTGGTGAGATGGTACGCAGGTCAAGAATTTCGGCGGAAACGCCCTCCTTTTCCAGCTGGCGGGCCACTTCCAGGCACCGGTATACATCGGCTCCGGCCGCGATAAAGGAAAGGTCGGTCCCTTTTTTTACAGTTCGGGCTTTACCGATTGGCACGGGTTCCCACACATCGGGAACATCCCCTTTCATCCCTTCTTCCGGCAGCCAGAAGTGGATGTTGTCTCGCCCTGCAAAGGCCAAAAAATCGAGCCAGGATTCTGAAAGCAATTTGTGTTCCATGTAGACAACCGGAGCACCGTAACGGAGAGCAGCCAGCATAAGACCTCCAGCGTCGGCTGGATTGGAAGGGACAACTACTGCCAGTCCCGGGATATGGGATAGCCACCCCCACAGGCTCTGTTCGTGCTGACCGCCGTCGCCGTAACCGCCTCCACAGGCTGTGCGAACGACAAGAGGAACCTTCCAGTTACCTCCAGAAAAGGCTTCAACTTTGGCGGCATGGTTGAGCAAGGCATCGGCGGCTACTGCGATGAAGTCCACCATCATAATCTCCACCACAGGAATGAGTCCGGCCATGGCAGCCCCCACTCCGGCGGTTAGAAAGGCTGCTTCGCTGATGGGCGTCCCAAGGACCCTTTCTTTGCCAAACCGTGCAAATATCCTGGCACGGAGCATCGGAACGTCTTCCCCCAGGACGATGATGCGTTCGTCCTCCTCCATGGCTGAAAGAAGGGCGTCGTCAATAGCCTCCGCAAAAGTCATTCTTTTCATCTTTTCGCCTCTTTTTCGTACCTTTCCACCTGACTAATAATGTGGTCAATTTCTGTCCGTATTTGTTGCTCCACTTCTTTGAGACGGTTTTTGTTCTCGGCCAGTAGCTTTTTGCGCAGTCTTTTGACCGGGTCTTTGTCATCTTCTCGCCGCTGTTTCGCAGCCTTTCCGATGGTTTTCAGCAGATATTCCAGACGCTCTTTCCGGTGGCTGACAGAATCACTGCTTTTTAATGACAATGCCGCCAGCAGAGGAGATGTTAATTTTCGCGCCTCTTTGAGAGGATGGCGGAAAACACGAATGAGCGGATCGCCCAGGAAGTGACCTTCCAGATGGACGCACGTAGCATGAATGAAGAACGGTCCTTTTCCGTCGCGGATGTGGACCAATGCTTTTTGTACCAGGGGCCAGAGGCGCTCTACATCCCAACCTTCGGCATATTCCGCCGGAATGCCAAAGCCGCGAACGCGCTCGATGAGGTTCCCCCCTGTTACCTGTTCAGTTTCGGTGGTGATGGCCCAGTGGCTATCTTTACAAATAAAAAGTACGGGTAGTTTCCAGGCAGCGGCCAGGTTGAAGCTTTCCAGCAGCATTCCCTGATTCATGGCGCCATCCCCAAAGTAAGCTAAAGCCACATTCCCCGGGCGGAGGCGCTTTGCGGCAAGGGCAAATCCGGCAGCAAGAGGGCCAGTGGCGCCCACAATTCCGGAGGAGGCTGCCAGATGCGGTCTGGAAAATAGATGCATGTGTCCGCCTTTGCCGCCGCACAGACCGTCTGGATGTCCAAGGAATTCCCGGTATAAGAGGGCCATGTCGACGCCCCGTATGACCAGTGGGGCTGTCCCCCGGTGGTCAAGGAGCATGGCATCGCCTTCTTTGAGCTGCAAGACAGTGGCCGCCGCAATGGCTTCTTCGCCAATGCTGGAATGCATTTCTCCCATGATTCTTCCAGCCTGCCATGCTCTGGCCACGGCCTCTTCAAACAACCGGCTGCGGAACATATGGGTGTAAATGTGCCAGAGGTCCATCATTTTTCATCCGTTTTCTCAGTTTTTTTCATCTATCTGGATGTTTTGATTTAGCCCCAAAAAGGGCGCCATTTTTGCTCGTTTGATGGCGATGTAAAATAGCTGATCAGAAAAAGACTTAGAACAGACACAAGAGCTGCAGGATAGATAATGTAATCATAGCTCAATGGCAATTCGAAAAAACCGAAGCTAACCGATTCAAATCCCAAAGTGTGAAGAACTGCGAATAGGATTGTGGCCGCCATCCCGAAGGCTATGGATAGTGTTCCAGCCAGTTCGGTTACGCGACGCCATAGAAAGGCCGTCAGAAGAGCGGGGGTTATGGCGGCACCTACCATGGTATAAGCATAAAGTGCCATATCCAAGATGCTTTCGAAAAAGGAAGACATCGCGAAGGCAATTATTGCCAGCAGAAGGATCATGATCCTTTGGAAACGGACCACACGGTTCTCAGAGGCGTGAGGATGGATAAAGCGCTGGTATATATCGCGGGCCAGGCTGGTGGAAGGAATCATAAGAAATGTGTTGGCGGTTGAAAAGATGATGGCCACGCTCCCGGTCAGCAGGAAAATACCTGCTAGAAATGGGAGATGGTAGCGCCCTATCTGCAGAATAATGGTTTCCGTTGCACGCGTGGCAAATTGGCCATTTCCGAATACAAAGGAGGGATCATTCCAGTAAAGGGCAGCCCCGAAAACTGCCGTTGCCACGAGAGCGCTTTCTACGAAGATGACACCGAAGACCATCCCGACGACGGCACGTCGCGCGGTTTTTTCGTCCCGGGCCGACATAAATTTCTGATACATACTGCTCTCTCCGAGGAGGAGAAGAAGGGTGGGGATGAAGAGGCCGATGGCGGGCGCCACGCCAGGTGTTCCGAAAACCGTAAAATGGGTGGGAGGTAGAATTTTTGTAACGTTTGAAATCCCTCCGGCGGCCTTCAGCGTAAACGGCAAAGCAATCAGTACCCCTGAGGTGATCATCAGTCCATTAATAAGATCCAGCGCTACGATGGAAAGCATTCCAGCAAAGATGGTGTACACTACCACGAGTCCCGCAGTAATAGCTCGACCGGTCAATGGGTCAAGCCCCGTAAGGATGAACAGCAAGCGCCCACCCCCTATGAACTGATAGCTGGCAATGGTCAAATAGGCAATGACGATGGCCAGCGTGCCGAGGAGCCGGGCGGCCGGTGTATAACGGGTTTCAAGAATATCGGGTACGGTGTATTGCGAGATTCGCCGGACACGGTGGGCCAAAAAGTATACAATTACAATGCCAAGCCATGCTCCAGCGCTCATCCATAGTGCAGAAAAACC
>MTOL01000070.1 GCA_002011685.1 Deferribacteres bacterium JdFR-76 | reverse complement strand
GCTCTTCCNNTCNAGCTATCCTGTTTTGCCCGATCTGGAATTGGCGGGGGCCTGCCGTCCTGCCCGGAAGGTGGGGGGCGATTATTTCGACTATTTCCTGGATCAGGAGAGGCGGCTGAATCTGGTGATTGCCGATGTTTCTGGCCACAATGTGGGTGCCGCCCTGATGATGGCTGTGACCCGCAGCGTGCTTCGCTCCATCTTGCGCGAATCCATCCCGGCCGCACGGGTGCTGGAACAGGCAAATGCTCTGCTTTTTGAAGACCTGAACCGATCCGGGTATTTTATCTCCATCTTTTTTGCCCGGTTTGACAGGAGAGAAAAAACACTAACCTTTGCCAACGGGGGGCACCATCCGCTGTTTCTGTACCGGGCACGCACCCGCGAGGTTGAAGCGCTGGATGCCGACGGCCTGCTTTTGGGGATCATGCCGCGGGTGCTGTTTGAGGAAAAAACCGTTGCTCTGGAAAGCGGTGATGTGCTGGTGATGTACACGGACGGAATTATCGAGGCCATGCGGGAAGACCGCCAGCTGTTCAGCCACGAGCGGCTGAAGCAGGTGATCCGTGAGAATGCACAAAAAGGCGCCGGCCAGATCGTGGATGCCATTCTGGAAGCGGTAGACCGGTTTTCCGGAAAGAAAGTTCATGACGACGACATCACACTGCAAATTTTAAAGGTGCACTAACGGAGGATGTATGCCGGAAAAGCACGCAATCCTTGTGGCAGACGATGAGGCGTTTATTAACCGCTCCCTCACGTTTGTGTTGAAGCAGGAAGGGTTTCAGGTGATTTCTGCCCATGATGGGCTGGAGGCCTGGGAGCGTCTTAATCAGGGCGAAAAACCGGTCATCGCTTTTGTGGATGTGATGATGCCGCGGATGGATGGGTTCGAATTGTGTCGGCGGATCAAATCGGATCCGCGGCTCAAAGATATCTACGTCATTTTTTTAACGGCCCGCTGGCAGGATAGCGACCGGGAGAAGGCGCGGAAGGCCGGCGGCGACGAATACATTACCAAACCGTTCAGTCCCTCTGCTCTGGTTAAGAAGATCCGGACAATTCTGGCGGAACGGAGTGAGGTCCGAGATGGATAAAACGCGGAGCGTCATTTCACAGATTGAGAGTTTGCCGACATTACCGCAGGTAGTGCACAAAGTGATTTCCCTGGTGGAAAATCCGGAGACGTCCGCCTCGCAAATTGCTCAGGCGGTGGGGAAAGATTCTGCCCTGGTGAGCAAGATTTTGAAAGTGGTCAATTCTGCTTATTATGGCCTGCCGAGGAAGGTTTCTAAATTATCCCAGGCCACGGTGATCCTGGGGTTTCATTCCATTAAAAATCTGGTGCTCACCGCATCTGTTTTCTCTTATTTCGGCAAAAACGGCCAGGCGGATGGATTTGACCGGGAAAAGTTCTGGCTGCACTCTCTCGGCTGTGCAACGGCCAGCAAGGTTATTTCCCGCCGCATGCGGCTGGGGAATCCGGAGGAGGCGTTTATCTGCGGCCTGCTGCATGATATCGGCAAAATTGCCCTGGATCAGTTTCTGCATGATGAGTTTGAGAAAATTCTTTCGCTGGCAAACCGCGAACAGGTGACGCTGGCCGAAGCAGAAATGAAAATTTTGGGGGCCGATCATTCTGAAATTGGCGCCTGGCTGTGCGACAAATGGAACTTCCCGTGGCACATTCAGGAGTGTGTTGCCTATCATCACCGGCCAGATGCTGCAAAGGAGAACCGACGGTTTGTTTACCTGGTGCATCTGTCGGATGCCATTGCTCACTGGGAAAATCTTGGGCATGGGGGCAACCCGACCGGGCCGAAACTTCAGCCCGGGACGATTGAGGAGCTGGACCTGCCCGAGGAAGAGCTGGTGGAAATGATTCAGGAGATCCTGGAAGAATACGACCGGGCACTGATTCTGATGGATTTTTTGAATTAAGAGGATACATCGATGGGTGCTGTAATCAATATCCAGAGCGCATTTGCGATTCGCCGGGAAACGGTTGCGCCCGAAATCTTCTACCGGTATAAAGATTTTTTGTTGCAGTGCCTGCAGCTCAATGAGTCGCGGGAGCCGGAAGAAATCTTCCGCCGTCTCATCAAGGTAGCCGGCTCGGTTTTCCCGTTTGAAGCTGTGGCCCTGCTGTGGCGCCAGAGTTTTGATGAAGGCTTTTACCTGAAGTTTGAGCATGAGCTTTCCGCTGGCCTGGACAAGCAGTTGCGCTGGGTGGAACGTTCCGGGTATGTGAACTGGGTTGCGCGTTCCAAGCAGATTGCCGTTGTTCCGCCCGAAACGGATGACAAGTTAAAGCAGGCAATTGCCCTTATGCCTTTGAATTCTGGCAAAACCCTCTACGGCGTGATTGTGTTCTTCCTTCGCGGGAACGGAGCGGAGATTACCACCTTCCAGACAGATCTGATGACGTTTTTGGCCGGTCAGGCGGCCATCGCTTTTGAGAACGCCACGCTCTACCAGAATATGGCCCTGCAGAATCAGGCCATCCGGAGCATGAAGAGCTTTCTGGAAAATTCTCTGGAAAGCATGGCCGATGGGCTGTTCGCCATGGATCTGGAAAACCGGATTACGTTGTTCAATTCCGCGGCAGAAAAACTGCTGGGTCCCAGCCGCGCTGTAGCAATTGGGGGCCATGCCCAGGACATCTTTGCCAAGGATTTTGTCCGGTTTCTGGACCATGCCGTGGAAATGACGCTGACCGTGGGCCACTTTGAAGAGGAGATGGATTACCAGCATCCGTTCGATCACCGAACGTTCCCGCTCAGCCTGCGCATGACACCGCTCCGTGATGAATCCGGTAAGGAAATTGGGGTGATTGCCGTATGCCGCGACGTGTCGGAACGACGGGAGCTGGTTCACCTTCGCCAGCTGGAACAAATGAAGGAAGAATTCATTTCTTCCGTCTCCCACGAACTGCGTACGCCGCTGACAGCGATCAAGTCTTTCACGGAAATTCTGCTGCAGTACGGGAGAGAGGATGAAGCCTCCCAGAAGGAGTTTCTTACGATCATTGCCCGCGAAACGGACCGGCTGATCGATCTCATCAATGATCTGCTGGACGTAAGCAAGCTGAGCAACCCGGAATTCAGGCTGGATCTGGAACCGGTGGACATGACGCAAGTTGTGAAGGAGTCGCTGCGGGGGCTGGCTGTACTGGCTGCCGAGAAAAAGATCCAGATCGACCAGCATCTGGATCCGGAAAACCGTTTCGTCCTTGGGGATAAAAAGCGTCTGGTACAGGTGATGGTAAATCTGGTAGGAAATGCCATCAAGTTTAGTCCCGAATCTGGCAAGATTGAAATCAGGACGGAAAAGCTTTCGGGGAAACGGCGTCGTGACGCGGGCGATTTTTTACTTGTGGCGGTAAAGGACAACGGGATCGGCATTCCCAGGGAGGCCCAGCGGACCATTTTTGAGAAGTTTACCCAGATAACCAGCCGGACCGAAGCCAAGCCACACGGGAGCGGACTCGGGTTGCATATCTGCAAACAGATTGTGGAGAAGCTGGGCGGAAACATTTGGGTAGAGAGCGAGGTGGGGAAAGGCAGCACATTCTATTTTACCGTACCGCTTGCGGAGGGAAGAGGAGAACGGGACGATGAGAAATTGGGAACGCAATGACGGATTTTCGCTGCTGGAAATCCTGATGATTGTGGGGATCCTTGCCACATTTCTGAGCCTGGTGGTCCTCAGCTACCAGAATTCGCAGCGGGCCCGGAAAGAGGAAGCTCTGAAACAGCGGCTGGCGGAGATCCGTGAGGCGATCGATAAGTATTATCTGGATCANGGGCATTTTCCCTGTTCCTCCAGTGATTTTAACCGACAGGGAGATCCGGAACTCTTCCGGCAGCAGTTGCTCTGGTACACGGACCGGCAGGGAAAGCCATCACGCACGCGAAATCGCGATTTCCGTTATGGGCCCTATCTGAGCAATATTCCAGAGGAGCCGTTTACTGGCACAGCACAGGTTGTTATCGACACCGTTCATTCGTACACGCTGGTGGAACTGAAGAAGTTTGTTGCGGAGTGGCCCGGGGCAACCGGGGGATGGTATTATCAGGCAAGCACGGGTTTTGTGGTGGCCAATTTGAATTCGAAGCGGTTTGGCAAACACTATGCCTACTACTGAGAGAGGGTGGCGGCCGTAAAACGGGAGGGGTGCTCATTGAGAGGACGATTTGCGCTACATGGGTGGCCAAAACTCAGCTTCGGGCTGGATTGGGGGAGCCACTGTGTAAAGTTTGTTGGCATCAAGAAAGTGGGGTCGAATATCGAATTGACGCACTGTGTGATGTTTGATATTCCCAAACATGCGTCGCTACGGCATATCGAGCCAATCATCCGCCGGCGGCTAGAAAAAATCCGTTTTTACGGCGG
>MTOL01000074.1 GCA_002011685.1 Deferribacteres bacterium JdFR-76 | reverse complement strand
TTGGGAGAACCCAGCAAACGGCAGAGCGCATCATTCAGATTCCCAGGCTGCGGCAATGTGGAGGGATCGAAGGCATGCAGTTCATCCACATAGGCTGGTTTTCGGGCTTCACGCTCGTACACCGGTGCACCTTCCCCTGCCGCAAGCGCCCGGGCCGGAATATCCACCACCACTTCGCCGTGCCATTTCGCCCGGAAATGACCATCCTCCGTTACCCGCCCAAAGATGGACCAATTCAAATCCCATTTTTCGCAAATATCTATAATTTCCTGTTCTTTTCCCTTCTGGCCAATAATCAGCATCCGTTCCTGGGATTCGGAAAGAAGGATTTCGTAGGGCGTCATATCCGCTTCGCGGAGTGGCACTTTATCCAGATCGATTTCAATGCCTACGCCTCCTTTTGCTGCCGTCTCCGAAACGGAACTGGTAATACCCGCTGCTCCCATATCCTGTATGCCAACCACACAGCCTTTTTTGATCATCTCCAGTGTTGCTTCCAGAAGCAGCTTCTCGGTAAACGGGTCGCCCACCTGTACTTGCGGCCGCTTCTCTTCCGATTCTTCGCTGATTTCTTCAGAAGCAAAAGTAGCGCCGTGGATGCCATCTCTTCCCGTCGCCGAGCCGATGATGAACACCGGATTTCCGGGTCCCTTCGCCACAGCGCGGGCAATCCGGTCCGTTTTCACCACTCCCACGGTCATTGCATTTACCAGCGGATTGCCGCGGTAGGCATCATCAAAGTAGACCTCTCCGGCTACGGTTGGGATGCCCAGGCAGTTGCCATAATCTCCAATGCCCCGTACCACGCCGTCGAACAGGTAGCGGACCCGGCTGTGTTCCAGCGACCCAAACCGCAGTGAATCCAGGGCCGCAATGGGCCGTGCTCCCATAGCAAATACGTCGCGCATGATTCCTCCGACGCCGGTTGCGGCCCCCTGGTAAGGCTCGACGGCAGAAGGGTGGTTGTGACTTTCGATTTTGAAAGCGACAGCCAGCCCGTCGCCGATATCTACCAGTCCGGCATTCTCCTCACCGGCCTTGGCCAGCAAAGCTTTTCCCTCCCGTGGCAGAGTCCGCAACATTGCCAGAGAGTTCTTGTAGCTGCAATGTTCCGACCACATAACCGAGAATACACCCAACTCGGGATAGGTTGGCTTGCGCCCAAGAATTTTGAGAATCTGCCGATATTCCTCCTCACTGAGGCCATGCTGCAGCGCCAGTTCCAGCGTTACTTCCGGTTCTTTCATGGTCCCCTTTCCTTTCCTACCGTTTCTTCCATTCCCTTGCTCGATGTCTCGCTGATCTTTTCATGATCCATATCTGGGTGAAAATGGGCATAAATGGATCGTGCAATGTTTTTTGGCAGCCCCGGAACAGCGCACAGATCATCAAGGTTCGCCCGCCGGATCTTTTCCAGAGAACCGAAATGCTGAAGCAACAGGCGTCGGCGGGCGGGNCCGATCCCCGGGATTTCATCCAGTTCGGAAGCAAGGTGCCGTTTCTCACGCAGTTTGCGGTGGTAATTGATTGCAAACCGGTGCGATTCATCCCGGATCCGCTGGAGCAGCCGAAGTGCCGGCGAATCCTTGGGAATGTTCTGCGGATCCGGAAATTCCGGAAGGTAAATCTCGTCCAGCCGCTTTGCCAGGGCAATCACAGGCTGATCCTGAATTCCCAGTTCTGACAGGGCCTGGAGGGCGCTGGAAAGCTGTCCCTTTCCTCCGTCAATAAGAATCAAATCCGGCATTTCACCTTTTTCTTCGAGCACGCGGCGGTACCGCCGGCCCACCACTTCGCGCATCATAGCAAAGTCATCAATTCCTTCCACAGAACGGATTTTAAAGCGCCGGTAATCCGATTTGTGCGGACGACCGTTTACAAAACACACCATGGATGCCACAGCGTCGGTCCCGTGAAGATTGGAGATATCAAATGCTTCGATCCGCTTTGGCGGTTTGGGCAGTGCGAGCACCTTCTGTAGCGCCTCTACAGCTGGGTGCAGCCGCGCCTCGCGCTCTTCCTTCTCTTTTGCCTTCTGGAGCTTCAGTTCATCCAACAGCAACCGTGCGTTCCGATTGGCCAGCCGTACCAGTTTGGCATCTTCCCCTTCCTGCGGCACCACAAAACGGACCGCTGTTCCGCGCTTCTGAGTTAGCCAGGCTTCAAAATCGGCCAGGTCCGCCAGAGGGATGGGAACGAATACTTCATCTGGCACAAAATCAACTTTTACATAATATTGCTGCAGAAATGACTGGAGCACCTCTTCGTCCGATTGGTCCATCAGGCGGTTCAGATAAAAATGATAACGACCGACAATTTTTCCATCCCGTACTTTGAAAATCAGGCCGCAGGCATCCTCCGCTTCACAGGCGATCCCCACAATATCCCGGTCAATTTCTTCGGTAGAGACGACCTTCTGCCGCGAACGGAACACTTCAATGGCCCTCAGCTGGTCGCGGATGCGGGCAGCCTTTTCGAATTCCTGCCGTTCCGCAGCGCGATACATGCTTTCCTGAAGCTCCGCAATGACCCGGGAGTCCTTGCCCTCAATGAATCCCACTACATGCTCAACCATTCTGGCGTATTCTTCCTGACTGATTTTCCCTTCGCACGGTCCGGGACATCGCTGAATGTAATAATCCAGACACAATCGGACCTTTTTGCTTTCAATTGTTTTCGCATCCAGGCGGTAATTGCAGCTGCGAATAGGAAAAATCTTGCGGACCGTTTTCAGCAGGTCGCGCATGTTGTGCACATCTGTGTAGGGACCAAAATAGCGTGAACCGTCCTTTACGATGCGGCGAGTCGGAAATATGCGAGGAAACTCTTCATTTGTTACCCGGATATAAGGAAAACTTTTGTCATCCTTCAGAGTCACGTTGTATCTCGGCTTGTACTCCTTTACCAGGTTGGCCTCCAGAATGAGCGCTTCTTTTTCGGAATCGGTAACAATCCATTCCACATCTGCGATTTTGGAAACCAGAACATACAGTTTTGGACCTTCGGCACGCCCTCTTTGAAAATAGCTCCGCACCCGGTTCCGCAGGTTTTTCGCTTTTCCGATGTAGATCACTTTTCCCCGGGCATTCCTGAAAAGATAAACGCCTGGCGCCGTAGGGATCCGCGACAGCTTTTCACTCAATTTCCCGGTCATCGTTGAATCGATTCACCCGAAATTGCAAATATAAAATTTGGCGTTCCTCTTCGAACGCCGAACTGGCTTACCAATTTCATAAAAATCAAAGCATTCTGCTAAAAATTACTGTTTCCCCGTCTGGAATTCAAGGACAATTTGGAGCCAGGATAGGCACCTTACTCCTTTGCCAATTCCCGGTCAACTTCTCCATCAATCGCCTCAGGCAATCATCGGAAACTCAGTCAGAAATGCTGGAGGGAGCCCGGAAACCCGCTGGGGAATGTTCAAAAACAAAATTCGTCCGCTATGGCAAAGCAAAAGGATGGAACCGGGGGGAATCTGGAATCCACCGGATTTATGGCGGTTTCGCAGACATGTGGAATTGGAGAATCTTCCAGTCGGAATTTTGCCGTTTCCGAAGGACCATGCTCACCAGGTGCTCCAGTTCTGTCCTCCCGGTTGTCGAAAGGAAAGAAAACACGGCATGATACCGAACCAGAGCCAGATTGCAATCTGTAAAAACCTCCAGGGAATCAATGGTCAACTTGCGGTCCCACCACCGTTTAAACATCGGCTGCAAAAAATTCAGCGCCTCTCTTTTATTCAAATTCCGGCCATCCAGAGAGAAAAAGCGCATCTCTTTATCTCCCAGCTCCAGAAAAGACCGGATATCCCCCTTCTCCCAATCTTTGCGGACCTCCTCCACAACGTGAACAACGGATTGCCGTTCATCCGCTGCTGGATTCCTCTCACACCCCACCCCAATAATAGAGAGAATTCCAACCAGAACCGCCCCCAATCCGAACCAAATTTTTCGGTTTGGCCAGCTCTTCTGGTACAACGCAGCTTTCATAAAGATCATCCTATTTTTTGACAATTTGCGAAAACGCACAAATGAAATCTGGCCAAAATTCAGACAAATGATAATCGTCTTTTATAAAAGGTGCAAGTAGAATCCGGCTGGATTTTCTTCTGCATTCCCGCTGCATTTCCGGGNGCTCTGAATTGNATTTTTCGAAAATATACGGATCAACGGTGGAAACGCAAAGCCCTTGTGTCATCTTCATTTCCATTCCAAACGGAACCCGTACCTTCTCAGCCAGCAGCCATTAGATCAAAAGATGCAAACAACAGCATGTGGCAAAACAGCATGCGCAAACATTTTCGCCCGCCTTTTGAAGCCACAAACGGGCCGGAAGCGTCCAGCAGCTGACGAACCATTTCATGTTGAGATACATTTGCCAATTCATTCCCCCAGCACCC
>MTOL01000306.1 GCA_002011685.1 Deferribacteres bacterium JdFR-76 | reverse complement strand
TCGCCTCTCCGCGTCCACCGCGTTCTTTTCGTGGACACGTAGTTCAGTGGCTGGAGGGGACCATCCGGAAAGCGGGCTTCCATCTTCAACCTCACCTGGATCTCCCTCCTCTGAATGCGCGGAGGTTTGAGGTCGAAAGGTTGGGGGTACAATCCGGGCAATTTGCCGTCTTTCATCCCGGTAGCGGATCCCGCGCAAAAAATTGGGAGTTGAGCAACTTCCTCCGGGTGGCCCGTTTTCTGGAAGGAGAGCAGAAAATTCCCGTGGTCTGGACGCTGGGGCCCGCTGAAGAGGGCTGGGAAAAATTCCTCCGCCAAGCGATGCCCGGGGCCCGTATCGCCCGATTGCCCATTTCTTCCGTGGCTTCTCTTCTGCTGAACGCACGTCTATTTCTCGGGAACGATTCGGGAATCGCCCATCTTGCGGCACAGCAAGGGATACTTACCGTGGTTCTCTTTTTGCATTCGGACCCTGCGGTCTGGTGCCCTGTGGGCAGGCAGGTTATAGTGATTTCCACCCTCCGGGGAGAGGATTTCCCGGGATCTGTGCAGTATCATCCCGTTCAAACTGTTGAACCGGATGATGTGTGTGTGGTTCTCCGGGAAGCGGTTGCGGGCAAGGAAGGGCAGGAGTCCGGCAAGTCTATCTGAGGGGGTGCGTTGAAAAAATAAACAATGTTGCAGGGAAATCTTCCTTCCCGGGCCTGCTTCAGGGTCTGGTAATTTTCTGCGGGCGAATTTAGGGCCATTTGCCTTCCGCCGTTTTGCGAGAGAAACCGGGTAAAAACAAAACGTCCGGTTTCAGTTTTGCGCTCCCGAAAAATTTCGTTTCATTCTATAGTTTGTTGATTTTTCGGGAATAAGCACTTCCATCTTTTAAGAATGAAACAATCCGTTTCTTCACCCTGCAAACGGAGTGGCTTTTTTCCGCACGCCTTCCCGCGGCATGCATTTTGAAAAAATCCTCTGAGAACAGGTGTATTCTGGTAGGGAATGCGGATGAAAAAAGAGGAGGACCGCGGATGAAGTGGAAGGTTGTTATTGCGTTGCTGGTCGGATTGATCGTTGCGGGAAATGGGCCGGTTCTGGGCCAGGGACCTGAGAATTTCGACACCAGCCTGCACAAAACCCGGGCCGGGAAAGCTTACTGGTACAGCGAGGCACAGGGTGGATTTGAAAGCCTGACGGGAGTTCCCATCGATAGCTTGGGGTGCATGAAATGCCATCCTGCTACCTATGCAGATGGCAGCCAGGTGGACGCCGCTACATATGAGCCGGGATGCAAGGATTGCCATGATTTTGCCCAGGGGACGCAGGTGGCGGATGCACAGTGTCTTCAGTGCCACGGCCGCCAAAAAACAGAAATTGTGAAGATGAACCTTTCCGATGTTCACCGGGATGCGGGAATGGGGTGTACAGATTGCCACACCAAAAAGGAAATGCACGGCGATGGCCAGACTTACCATTCCATGCTGGAAAGCGGGGCCATGGAAGTCACCTGTGAAATGTGCCATCAGGACCCGCCCAGCAATCCATCCCACGCCATTCATTCCGATGATCTGGAGTGCAATACCTGTCATGCGCAAACGGTAATCAGCTGCTATAACTGTCATTTTGAAAGCGAAGTCAAGGGAAAAGTCAAACGTGCGTGGGGTGGCCTGAAGGGCTTTATGCTGCTGACTCGCCGACAGTCATCCGGGAAGATTGCACCATCCACTTTCATGGCAATGACGTACCAGGGGAAATCTTTCTATGCCATCGCGCCTTTTTCATCCCACAGTATCACTCGAAAAGGAAAGCAGTGTAACGAATGCCATGGCACAGAAGCTGTGCAGCGCCTGATGAGCGGAACCAAGATCAAACTGACCACGTGGGATGAAGCCAACGGGAAGATCCTGCCCTACCAAGGGGTCATCCCGGTTCCGGAAAATTGGGGCGAAGCGTTTGAATTCGATTTTCTTACCTACAATGGCGATCCGGCGGGGGCAACCGATCCATCTCTGTGGGCCTATCTGAAATCGGAAACCGATTTGACACAGATGCTTTTTGCCTCACCGCTCACGGCGGAGGAAATTTTAAAACTGGCCCAGCCACAGGTAAACAATTTTCCAACCAGCCTGCACGGAACGCGGCAGGGAAAAGCCTATTTTTACGGCAAAAATCAGGGCGGCTTTGAAACGCTGACAAATGTGCCCATTGATAGCCTCGGGTGTCTGAAATGCCATCCCAGCACCTATGCGGATGGAACGCCGGTGGATCTGGCCACCTACGAACCGAGCTGTTTGGACTGCCACGATTTCAGCAAAGGGTATGAGGTGGCCGATGAACAGTGCCTGCAGTGCCATGGCCGGCAAAAAACCGAGATTATGAAGATGAAATTGGAGGACGTTCACCGGACACTGGGGATGGGCTGTACAGACTGCCACACCCAGAAAGAGATGCACGGCGATGGCCATAGCTATAACTCTTTGAATCAGGCAGGGGCGATGGAGGTTTCCTGTGAGAAATGCCATGCCAATCCGCCGGATAACCCGGCCCACACGCTGCACACCGATGATGTGGACTGTGCGGCCTGTCACACGAAAACGGTAATATCCTGCTACAACTGCCATCTTGAAAGCATTCTTGAAGGACACGTAAAACGGGCCTGGGGTGGCGTAAAAGGATTTATGCTGCTGGGGCGGCGTGAGCGGACAGGCAAAATTGCGCCTGCGTCTTTTATGACGGCCACCTACAACGGCAAGAGCTTTTTCGTGGTGGCGCCATTCTTTTCGCATAACGTCACCAAAGATCCGCGTCCCTGCAAAGATTGCCACGGCACAGCAATGGTGGATTCTCTTCTGGCTGGAAAGCCGGTTCAGATGACCCGGTGGGACGAGGCAAACAAAAAGATCATCGCAGCACAGGGTGTGATTCCTATTGTCAACAACTGGAGCCAGCTTTTCCGGTTCGATTTTCTCACTTATAACGGGGACCCGGCCGCGGCTACCGATCCTTCACAATGGACCCTGCTGAAGAAAGAGGCAGATCTGAGCCAGATGCTGTTTGTTCAGCCGCTCACCGGGGAAGAACTGGATAAACTGAGCATGGCTCAGGCTGGAACGTTTGCAACAAGTCTGCATGCCACCCGGGAAGGGAAGGCCTATTATTACAGCAAAGAGCAGGGTGGCTTTGAGGCGCTGACCGGAATTTCCATAGATAGTCTCGGCTGTCTGAAGTGTCATCCGGCTACCTACGCCGATGGATCTCCTGTGGATGCGGCAACCTATGAGCCGAGCTGTCTGGATTGTCATGATTTTAGCAAGGGCTATGCCGTTCCAGATGACCAATGCCTGCAATGCCATGGGCGGCAGAAGGTGGAAATTAAGAAAATGAATCTACCGGATGTTCACCGGGATCGGGGGATGAGCTGTACGGATTGCCACACGTCCAAAGAAATGCATGGGGATGGAACGGCCTATCACTCCATGAACCAGCCGGGTGCCATGGAGGTGAGCTGCGAAAAATGCCACACTTCCATCACCAGTTCGGTGGCCCACGATACGCATAAAGATCAGGTGGAGTGCGCTGCATGCCACACCAAAACGGTGATTTCCTGCTATAACTGCCATTTCGAGAGTCTGCTTCAGGGACATGTCAAACGGCCCTGGGGTGGGCTGAAAGGGTTCATGTTTCTCGGACGCCGGGCCCGAACGGGCAAAGTCGCTCCGGCCACCTTCATGAGCATGTCTTACAACGGAAAGGCCTTTTACACGGTGGCACCGTACTTCGCCCATACCGTTGTGAAGGAGGGCCGGGGATGTTCCGAATGTCACGGCAACGATGCAATCCAGGCCTTGGCGTCGGGTAAAGCCATTCAGGTTGCCGAGTGGGATGAAACAAATAAAAAAGTCGTTCCCTACCAGGGTGTCATCCCGCTTTCCGAAAACTGGCGGAAGGTCTTGAAGTTTGATTTTCTCACATACACGGGCGATCCGGCCTCCGGCACAACCGATCCTACAAAGTGGCAGCTTCTGAAAAGCCAGCCAGATTCGACCCAGATGCTGTTTGTGGAGCCTCTCACTGTGGATGAACTGAAGAAGCTGGGATACGAAGTAGGGGTGAAGGAACGTTCCGTTCTTCCGGGCGATTACCTGCTCACTCAGAACTATCCGAATCCCTTCAACCCGAGCACGACGATCGAGCTGCATCTGCCCAAGGCAACCCGGGTGACGTTGAAGGTTTACAATNTGAAGGGAGAGGTAGTGGCCACGCTTGTGGACCGCCAGGAGCTGCCGGCCGGTGTGCATAAATTCAAATTTGGAGGTGAAAATCTGCCCAGTGGTGTGTATCTCTATCGCGTGGAGACTCCCGGTTACACCCGGACCTACAAGATGATGCTTCTTAAGTGAGTTGCGAAGCATCGGCAAATCGGG
>MTOL01000124.1 GCA_002011685.1 Deferribacteres bacterium JdFR-76 | reverse complement strand
GGCCTTCCGTTTGATGGCGGATCAGCAAATCCAGCAGCAGGGCCACCAGTGCACCTTTGGAATAATAGGAAATAGTAGTATTCTGCGAGTTTTCGTTGGGTCGATAAAATTTGATCCAGGCATCGAAACTCGCTTCGGCCAGCGGCTGGACCTTCCTCCCCGGCGTGCGCAGGTACGATTGGATTGCCCGCTCCAGACGCTGCAAATACCGGGTTTGCGGCAGCAATCCAGCTTTCAGAAGGATCCGCGGTCCATAATAAGAAGTAAATCCTTCAGCAATCCAGAGAAGGGTCGTATAGTTTTCGCGGTCGTAATCAAAAGGACCCAACGGATAGGGCCGAATGGCCTTCACATTCCAGGCATGAAAAAACTCATGGGAAACGGTACCAAGAAACCCCAGAAAACGCTTTCCGGGCTGAAAACTCCAGCGGTTGGTCTGAATTACGCAGGAATTGCGGTGCTCAAGTCCGCCACTTCCCCTCCGGCGCAGCTGAACGATAAAAACATAGCGGTCAAATGGCGCGGTTTTCATCAGATCCAGCGTGGCCCGCACAATGCGCTCAAAATAGGGCACCAGAGTATCTGGCCGGACATTCCCGCGCCCGGCAACAGCAAGTTCAAAAGAGATCCCCTCGATTTCGAACGTGAAGACTTCCTGATTTCCCCATTCAATCGGACAATCCACCAGTTCGTCATAATCTCGTGCTTCAAACAGCCATTCATTTCCGGGCAAACGCCGCAGACCGGTGCTTATCTTCCGCCAACTGGAAGGCCCGATCAGCTTCAGGCGGTAGGGCCGTCCTACCTGCCCTCTGGCAAAAAGAATGAGGCTGCTGGGATTCAAAAATGCGCGTTCTCCGTCCACATAGCTGGCCCGGATGGATGGATCAAAGGCATATATGCGGTAGCGGAGGTTAATCCAGTCATTGCCGGATGTATATATCCGCCACGTATTCTTCCGGACCTTTTTCCAGCGTAAGGGTTTCCCATCCGGAGTGGCGGCCTGAAAATCTATCAAATGGCGCTCATATTCACGGATCAAATAGGAGCCGGGAATCCAAACCGGCATTTTGACCTCCAAAGAGTCCTCCCCAGCAGCAGGGATCTGCATCTCTATTCGGATGTAGTGTGCCGTGGTGTCTTCTATCGTAAGTGTAACTTCAACAGGAACCTGAGCGGTAGCGGGAGAATACACCATCCCAACCAGCAGAAAAAGAATCCCTCCCATCCGCAAATGCGTATGCACCCTTTCACCCTCCCGAAAATTTGTTCCGAATGGCTGGAATTGTCATCTGGGAAGCAGCGAGAGGGCCGCCTATCAGGAAGCGGCCCCTTTCTTTTCAATAGATTTGGTCACGGCCTGAAATCGGTCCATAAAGGCATTGAACATTTCCAGCGGGAGTGGGAGCACCACGGTCGAATTGTTTTCGCTGGCAATCTCGGAAATGGTCTGGAGGAAGCGAAGCTGCAGGGCGATAGAATTTTGCCCCATAACCTGGGCAGCTTCGGCCAGCTTTCGCGATGCCTGAAATTCACCATCGGCGTGGATAATTTTGGCGCGGCGTTCGCGTTCCGCCTCTGCCTGGCGAGCCATTGCCCGTTGCATCTCCTGCGGCAGGTCCACATGTTTCACTTCCACCATCGATACTTTGATGCCCCATGGATCGGTGTGGCTATCGATAATCTCCTGCAGGTGCCGGTTGATTTTTTCCCGCGCCGAAAGCAATTCGTCCAGCTCGGCCTGCCCCAGCACCGATCGCAGGGTTGTTTGTGCCAGCTGAGATGTGGCATAAAGATAATCTTCCACTTCCACAACAGCCCGGGCAGGATCGATAACCCGGAAATACAGCACCGCATTTACCTTCACGGAAACGTTATCTTTCGTAATAATATCCTGCGGCGGAATATCCATGGCCACTGTCCGCAGACTTACCTTCACCATTCGGTCAACCAATGGGATTAGCAAGAAAAGTCCCGGGCCTTTGGCCCCGATCAGCCGGCCCAGCCGAAATACAACGCCCCGTTCGTATTCCCGCAAAACACGGACCGCACTGGCCAGGATAAACAGGGCAACGATAAATAGTGCGTAATAGCTCGACATGGTTCCTCCCATGATTCAGTTCTCAACTTTCTTTCTGGCCCCCATCCTCACCAGATGGTACAGCCATTCCTTTCTCCCTCCGCGGCCTTTTATCGCTTCCGGCTTTTACCGGATGTTTGGACAGGTTCCACCCGAAGCACCAGGCCGTCCAGCACTTCCCGCACAACTACTTTGTCCCCCGGCTTCACACGGCTGTCACACGTCGCTTTCCAGATCTCCCCGTGAATTTTTATCTGCCCCTCGGGATCGAGGCGGTCGATGGCGACTCCCACTTCCCCCACAATTCCCTGGGCCCCCGTGGTAGGCTTGCGGCGTTGCGCCCGGAGACCCAGGCCTACGGCAAATAGAAAGAACGCAGCCGTTGCCACAACCGCCGGGATTATCACAGCAAGGGATACGCGAAACAGCGGCTCTGGCGTTTCAAAAAGCATGAGGGAGCCCAGCAGCATGGAAACAATTCCTCCAATGGTTAACAGCCCGTAGCTGGTAATTTTGATTTCCAGGATAAAAAGAACAAGGGCAAATAGAATAAGCAGCAGGCCTGCCCAGTTAATGGGGAGCGTTTGCATTGCAAAAAAGGCGAGAATCAGGAAAATCACCCCCACAACACCGGGAAGAATGGCCCCCGGGTTGGAAAGCTCGAAAATGATCCCGTATATGCCCAAAAGTAGAAGAATGTAAGCAATATTGGGATCGGAAATCCGGTCCAAAATGCGGTACCGCCAGCTCATTTCAATCATCACGATCCGGGCGTTACGGGTATGCAGCACCTTCTTTTTGCCATCCAGATCCACTTCTCTGCCGTCGATCATCGCGAGGAGAGAATCAAGCGTAGGAGCAATGTAGTCTATCACATTGAGTTCCAGGGCCTCCTTTTCTGTAATCGATACGCTCTCCCGCACGGCTTTCTCGGCCCAATCGACATTGCGGCCGCGTTTTTCAGCCAGAGACCGGATGTATGCCGCGGCATCATTGGTTACTTTTTCCATCATGGTATTGGCCGTATCTTGACTGGCCCCAATGGTTACAGGATGAGCCGCACCGATATTGGTCCCTGGCGTCATAGCGGCAATATGGGCCGCATAAGCGATAAACACACCAGCAGAAGCTGCCCTCGACCCGCTGGGATGCACATATACCACAACCGGAATTGTTGAATTCAAAATCTCTTTGATGATCTGCCGCATCGACTCCATCAACCCTCCCGGCGTATCCAGCTGAATCACCAGACACTCCGCCCCCGCCTCCTGAGCCTCTTTCAGGGATTTTACCACAAAATCAGCTGAAACGGGATTGATGACCCCTTCCACCTTTACCACGTGCACAACGGGCCTCGCTTCCGTTCCCTCCAATCCCCCCAGCCAGAGGCCAACGGCCAGGAAAACAGCGGTAAAAAAAATGCGGCGCATCACGACTCCCTCGACTCACTCAGACACATGATTCACCCTTGAGATACTTGAAATGATGCCTTCCCCTAATTGAAATCGACCCATCTTTTTCCTTATCAATAACTTACAAAACAAACGCGCCAGAGAACCGGTGGCACAGTGCTTGTCTTTTCTGTCCAAAAAAAGGAGACGCTGGATGCTTTCGCTGCAGGAAAGAATCGATGAACTGATCGAATTTGTCTATCCGATGTGCCATCTTCAAAACCAGCAGGCCCAGTGGGAAACCTTCATTGTCACCATCAAACAGAGCGAGGTGGTAGCATGGTCGCTGGACTGCCTGACCTGCCTGGAACCAACCTGCCCTTATATCCGCAAAAAAAGTGATCATCTACCTCCTGGAAATCAGATACAAAAGGGCACTGAGTAAGATACTCAGAAGAATTGAAGTCGTTATTGGAAAATAGAACGTAAAATTCTTTTTCTGAACGTAAATATCCCCTGGCAAACGACCCAAAAACGGAATGCGACCGGCCAATGTAAGAATAATGCCGACAGCGACCAGAATCAGTCCAAACAGGATCAGGGTTTTGCCCAGCTGATTCAGCATACTGCCAACCTCCTTCCTCCGCGTTTTCCTTGCAGCGGGCCAATCGATTCCTCATTTCACGTTTAGTATACGAAAAAGCACTTCCAGAAGCAAGAAATTTCATCCACTTGAAAATGTTGAATTTAAAGAGGGATAGGAGGTTTGTCCGGGTTTCGTTTTTCCCAAAATCCGGGGGTCTGGACCGGGCGGTTGCGAGCAAACGGACATTTGTGGCCAGAGAAAACTCCAAAAACAGGAGGTCTGCCCGAAATCAAAAAATGCCCGGGAGAAGGCGCTTTGTGCGCTGTTTGTACCGCAAAAACTCTTGGCCAAATGTTTCA
>MTOL01000161.1 GCA_002011685.1 Deferribacteres bacterium JdFR-76 | reverse complement strand
ACTTGCGTCAGATAATGAACTTTGATCGGTCTGGCGTCCTTTACAAGCGGTGGCTGTTCCCGCAAAATGTCTCCGATTTTGCGATTCAGCTCCGAAGTAGGAATCCGCTTTTTCCGTTCTTCATACACCGAAAGGGCCACCTGCAGTACTTCCTGCACGCGCAACCCGGTTTTGCAGGAAATCATGATAATCGGAATATAATCCAGATTTCTCAGTTTGTTCTTTAGTTCAGCCTCGTATCTGGCCAGCATTTTCGGGCCCCTATCGATCAGATCCCATTTATTGACGGCCAGTACCACCCCTTTTTTCCTAGCAATAGCCAGGGCTATGACTGCTTTATCTTGGTGGGTAAGCCCTTCCGCAGCATCAATCATCACCACCGTCACATCCGATCGTTCGATACTTCGCCGGGTACGCACTGCACTGTAATACTCGATGCTGTCTTTTATCCGTGATTTCTTCCGCAGCCCGGCAGTATCAATCAGAATAAATTCGCGATCCATGTATCGGAAACGGGTATCCACGGAATCACGAGTGGTACCCGGAATCTCCGTCACCAGAACTTTTTCTTCCCCAAGCACCGCATTCACAAAAGAAGATTTGCCTACATTTGGTTTTCCGATGACAGCCAGGTGAATTTTCTCGGTTTCTTCCGGCTCCGCCTCTGCCTCTGGCAAATTTTCGACCACAAGATCCAGCAGATCCCCTATTTTACGCCCAGATTCTGCCGAGACCGCAACCGGATCCCCAAGCCCCAGAGAGTAGAACTCATAAACCGACTGCTCTATTTTTTTATTGTCGGCTTTGTTGACAACGAGCAAACACTTTTTTTCGCTGGCACGTACAATCTTAGCAATCTCTTCGTCAATGGGTGTAATTCCTTCTTTGGCATCAACCAGAAACAACAGCAAATCGGCTTCTTTCACGGCCCTATGCACCTGTTCCCGGATCGCTGCCAGAAAAACATCGGATGTGAGCGGCAAATATCCGCCCGTGTCCATCAGATCAAAAAATGCTCCCTGCCATTCTACAGTGGACACCTTGCGGTCGCGAGTTACGCCCGGCCTGTCATCAACAATGGCTTCCCGCCGTTTCAGCAAACGGTTGAAAAGGGTTGATTTCCCTACGTTGGGCCGCCCGATGATGGCAACTACAGGTAGTTTTGCCACAGATGTTCCCTTATCTATTGCTTAATCCGGCACCGATTTACACGACGAACCTGAATCAAAAGATCAAATAGCAATATATTGTTTTTGAGACAATTATAACAAGGAAAATTCACTTCCAGTTTAATTCGGCAACCCAGCTCCGCAAACTGGATTGACCCCGACCAAAAAAAACGCTCCCTGCATCGTAGCGANTACAGGGAGCGTTCCGAAAAGAAAATACCAAAAGCCCCGGATGACAACAGGGCCGGGCTATTTCCTTTTCACAAGATCGCCGCGCTGAAACCCGGTTCCCTGGATGATTTCAGCCCTGGATGCCTTACCGTTAAAAAGATCCTCCGTGACTTTGATTGTCCCGATCTTCTTAACTTCCTTCCCCAGTGAAAGTCCCGTATCCGGGTCAATTAGTTCTTCGCCTTCGCGGTAAACGTACAGCACATCACCAATTTTCACCCCAGCTTCCGAGCCTGCATTGATGATGACCGTACCGTCTTCATCCACTTTAACAATTTTTGCCCGAAATTCAGCAGGCTTTGCATGTTTTACGAGCATTTCCACAATTTCATCAATAGCTTCCCGGGTCGCTTTTCCCACCAGGGAGTTATCAAAATCGTTCTGATTCCGAAAAGAAAGTTTCGGCGTATCCAGCCGTAGCCCCTTTTTGCTCTTTTCTTTGCGCACGGTCTCAGAAAAGATGATTTCCCCCGTGTTCACATCCACAAGGCGGACATCCACGGCCACTACAGCATCGTATTTTTTCACGCCAATGCCAATTCCCTTAATCCTCCCACCAACTCCTCCCTGTTTATAACCAAATTCCGTGACGGCTCCAAACAGGGCATATTGAACCCCCAGCAGTTTACCGATCTTGGCGGCCGTTTCCTGTGTGACCGCGCCGCTGGCGCCAAAATCCTGTTCCCGGAGGATCTGATTAATTTTATCCCGCTCAAACACACGGAATTTTCCCGACTTTACCAGCGCGGTAACCAGCATGTCAGACATTCCAGCCCCCACACCTTTTCCGTGCCACCAGTAAAAACTGTGATCGGTTTTGTCCTCAAAATCAAATACGGCAATTCGTGGCTTTTGCGCCAGCGCAACGGCCACATATCCAGTCAGAAGAACCAGAAAAAACGCTGAAAGCACTCTTTTCATCATCACCGTTCTCCCTTTTTTTTATATTCTACATCTGGAGAGCCACAATGACGGCTACTCGCCGCCAAGAATCACCACCCGGCAGCGTTCCAGATAATTCTTTCGCAACGCTGTAGCGTGGATCAGCATTGCATCGCTATGAGAAACAACCGGATCCGTTCCATTTTTGCCTTTTACGCCAATGGCCCGTACCCGGAGAGGCTTTTCCCCGGCCCTTTCCATTACCCTCTCTTCATCCGCCGATCTGGCATAAAGAACCAACCCCAGTTCAACGGCGTATTTCCGCTCCGTAAAAGATTCACCGTATATCAGATTGCCAAGATTGTCCCAGACCCGTGGCAGGAGAGCCGGATGCAAGGGAAGCCCCCTCGCATCGATGATTAAACCGGTGTAGCTTTCTCCTGCGGAAATACTGTCTCCATCCGCCGGATAAATCAGCTGCACTCCTTCTGGCACCGGTTTCTTTTCCGGCCACGGCTGGCCACACAAAGGACAGAGAGGTCGGCTAATCTTCAGAAAATGCCCGTCTCCAAATTTCAAGGGAAAAAGGAAATCGGTCAGATGTCCATCCAGCGGGAAAGAAACATCCACCTCCATCTCCCCGGTCGAGAGGAAGCGGATATCCTCCACCGTAAAATGGCGGAGCACGTTTCTCAGACGCCATTCCGATGAAGACTGTTCCGCCAGAAGTTCCCCGACCGTCCGGCTCGAATCGTAATTTACGGCTTTGACAAGCTCCAGCAGTCTATTCGCCGCGGCTTTTTTGGCCTCCTCGATTGCCTGGGCCCGCCTTGCGGATAACGGAAGATCCGTTTTTACCGCAGCCGTTGCAACTGTCCGCAAAACGCGGGATTCCCAGTCGATCAAACCGGACGGCTGAATGACCTTAAAAAAATGTTCCTGCCCAGCCGCGCTGGACAGGAACATCACAGTACATCCTAAGACTACCCCGATGAACGTTTTTGAAATGTAGCCTGCCGTTTTTCCTGCTAACTTTTGCCCGTTTCTTGGCTTTTTCCTTCGAACCATCTACCTCAGAATCACCAGTTTCTTCATCGATTTTTCGCCGTTGTTCGCTTCCAGTGCGTAGAAATAGATCCCCGCAGGCACTTGCTGACCTCTTTCATCCAAACCGTTCCATACAACATGGTGGATGCCCGATTCTACCACTCCCTGGAACAGGGTGACCACCTTCTGTCCCAGTAGATTGTAAATCGCAATCTGTACCTGCGTAGGCTGCGGTACCTGAAAGGAAATGGAAACACCCTGACCAATCTGAGTACGGGAAACCGGATTCGGGTAGCTCTGAAGCAGACCAAAACCAGTCGGTGTAACGGTCTCCTCCTCTTCAACCTCGGTTATGGGCAGACTTTCCACTGAAAATTCATTCAGCTGAAAATCAATTCCCGTAGCAGCTCCCCCATCAGGAACATTCACAAGCGTTGCCCCTGAGGGCGGCAACTGGAAGAAGGGCATCAGAGCGAAGACTTCATAGCGCAATTTTTCAAAGAAGTGCAGGAGATCTTCAACATTAAACTTAGGTAGCGGTACCGGTACATCATCATACCATTCATCCCGGTATACCTGAATGGACTCCATAATCGAACGAAAATCCGGCAGGCCCCCACCCTGCATCGGATTCATAGCAGTCTCATCCATATCCGCCAGACCGGCCAGAATACCGAAAAGGGCGAAAGTTCGGACATAGTAATTTCCGGGATGGAGATTGTTGACGGTATAGACGCCCGGATTCGGACTTGGAATTCCTGAAACGCCGTAAAAACCAGACATGGCCGCTCCGGCGGCATGGCCCGTTTCATCATACACAATGACCAGGATACCATTCAGGGGATTCCCCAGCGAATCTGTAATCGTCCCTTGAAGAACCCCAGTCGCTTTCGTTAGCTGAATATCCGCATCCTGCACATCGCCGGAATTAAGCGTCACGGTAGCGGTATTGGCATCGTTGAAAGATGGTGCACTTGGGAAATATGTGGTTGCAAATGGTGGCCTGGCCGGAATGGCCGCAATCTTATAGCTTCCGGGTGGCAGTCCGGCAATCCGGTAACCGCCGGTAAAAGTAACAGCCGTGGCGCCCATAAATTC
>MTOL01000553.1 GCA_002011685.1 Deferribacteres bacterium JdFR-76 | reverse complement strand
GACCTTACATCTATGGACCGATGAATCCCCGAGCCATTCGGAAAAATCAATAGAAATTCAGAAAGACAAGCCGCTCTACCAAGCTTTCTCAGTGCGGACACTGATCCTTCTTTTTCATGCTTATGCTTTCCAGCTCCGGTAACACTTGCGCCCTTCATCCGCATGCTTCACCTGCAAAAAAATCTGAATAAATCTCCACATTTTCTACCTCACTTGCAACTACTTTCTTCTCTTTATGTCGTTGCTTTTTTGGCCGGATTTGCGGATAATTTGCCCCGGCTCCATACCTTCCGCACCTTTTGCCGGAACTGACTTCCTGTTCCCATAAAAAAAGTGCCTGAGAAATTGCTGATATTCTGTTCCCTTGGGAATTTAAGAAACCGCGCAGAAAATATTCAGCGATTTTTGCAACGGAATATTGCAACGCAACCATCATCGGGCTCACGGTTTCACAAACATTCCCGGTATACCGGTCCATGCATTTTCGCCTTTAGCTCAGTCACCTTCCCTATGATAGCCTTCCAGATAAGATGCCGGCCAAAATGTCCGGCTCAGAAATGTTCTTTACCAAGGTTTGCGGAATCTTTTTTTGCAAGAACGAACACACAATAATTCAACACGGTCAAAAATCCTACTCCATCTGTCGCTCCGCATCTGTGAAAATAATTTGTTGATATGCGATTCGATGGTAGATGCTCTGCCTTTATCATCAGGTTTGAAGGAACCATGATCTCGTCATCCCCCGGCAACTCGATCCGATCCCATCAGCAAACGTGAAATATTTTTCATGTGCGAAATGAGCTGGAATAGAGTGACAAACTGTTCAATGCCTTTTCAGGTCCCAGATCATTTGCATTCATCGCTAATCTATTTCGTGGCTAATACGAACATCATGCTCGTATACAAAGCGAATAAGTTCGTAAATACAATTGAGTAGTTTCATGAAGCGGTAGAGTTTTTGAAAAGAACCTGAACAGGGTATCCGGTTGTACTGCCAGCATCAACCGGTTTTTTGGCCACGCAGAAGCTATGACAAATGATATTTCTTACGTACTCCTGCCAAACTGCTATTCTGCTTTGCCCTTTGCAAAAAGAAGCATGCGTTCCCCGGATATCCCGTTGCATCCTCCACTTCCATTTTCCTGCAACTCATGATAGAAAACTACCTTTCTCGCGTACTAGGTCTTTTGAAATCGCATCTTCTGCAAAAATGTGATTCTGGCTCAAAATAGACCCCGCTTGCAATCTTTACAAAATATCGCAACCGTTTTACGAAGGCAGGGATTTTTGCCCTCATGAATCTCTGGATTTGTGGCCGTCACAAAGTACAGCGACAGGGCCGCCTTTGGTTTTACAATACACACCGAGCAGCCGCTATTCAAATACGTCCACCATACAGCGCAAGCCCGTGAGAATCCCACGGCCCGGACGTAAGGGCGCAAGATCATTGTTTTCAGAATTAAAATTTCCTGCCAACTCAGCGTAAGAAAACCATCTTGCACTTTAAGAAGGCGATTGTTAAATTGGTTGTGACCTAAAAACGGCCCGGACCGGCCTTTACCGGCAAATCTTACAGGAACAACCAAAGGAGCACCGAAAATGAAAGGACTCAAATCTTCCCTGTTCGTGCTGGTTCTGCTGCTTTTCTGGTCGTCCCTTTTTGCCCAGGAAAAAGAGGCAAAAAAGGAAGAGGAGTCGGGTTATCGATTTACCATCGTGGTTGAAGTGCCGCACACTTCCGTAAAAAACCAAGCCCGAACGGCCACATGCTGGTGTTTTGCTACCATTTCTTTTTTAGAATCGGAATTTCTGCGCAGCCATCCGAATTCCGATATTGATCTTTCGGAAATGTTTGTGGTGCGCCATACCTATCCGCACAAAGCGCGCAGCTACGTTCGGCTGCACGGTAATGCTACATTTGGCCAGGGGGGACAGAGCCACGATGTTATCGACCAGATCCGCCGCTATGGCATTGTCCCTGAAGAGGTGTATACGGGAATGCGTATTGGCGAAAAACACCATAATCACGGTGAAATGTTCGCCGTTCTCCGCGCTATGCTGGACGCAGTCATTCAAAAGCGCGGATCACGCTTGACACCGCGGTGGCTGGAAGCCTTTGAAGCCGTACTTGATGTGTACCTCGGAAGACCGCCCGAAACTTTTACTTACCAGGGAAAAACCTACACGCCGAAACAGTTCCGCGATGAATACCTAAAACTCAACATGGACGATTATATCGAAATCACTTCGTATAATTCGTATCCCTTTTATTCTTTCTGTCGGCTGGAGGTCCCGGATAATTGGAGCTTCAATGACAACTATTTCAACGTCCCGATTGACGACATGGAACGGATTGCCGATAACGCTCTGAAACACGGTTACTCCATCGTCTGGGACGGTGACACCAGCGACCGCAATTTTTCAACCAAAAAAGGATATGCTATCGTTCCCGTAGAAAAAGAGGATAACAAATCAGAAAAAGAGAAAGAAACGGCAAGCAAAGAGCCGGTACCGGAAAAGGAAATCACCCAAGAAATGCGTCAGCTTACCTTCGACAACTACGAAACGACGGACGATCACCTTATGCACATTGTGGGTCTGGCACAGGACCAGAACGGTACCAAGTTCTACTACACCAAGAATTCTTACGGACCCAAGCGGAAATATGGCGGCTATATTTACCTATCCCGCTCCTATTTCCGGTTGCGGACCATAGCGATTATGGTGCACAAGGACGCTCTGCCAAAAGACATCAAGAAAAAATACCTGGAGGCCCTAAAGGCAAAGTAAAACAATACACAGGCAATCAGTACGAACGCACGGGGTTTTGCTGACTTCCTCTGAGGTGCAGCACAGTTTGGCTCTGCTGGAAGTAAAAAATAGGGGGTTGGTGATCAAGAGACATTTATTGGAAAAATATCCGTTTTGAGCGCCTGAAAGAAGTGTGAACCGAGTGGTAGACCATTTTACGGAGACCAGCCATGAACGTTGAGGAATTCGCATACTGGGCCCATAGACTTGTGGATTGGATGGCCGAATATTTCAAAAACGTGGAACAGTATCCGGTGAAGTCTCAAGTAAAACCGGGAGACATACTGCGCCAGCTTCCTGACTCGCCACCCGAAAAAGGAGAGCCATTTCAGCAGATTATGGATGATTTTGAACGCATCATTATACCGGGAATAACGCACTGGCAGCATCCGCGTTTCTTTGCGTACTTCAACGCCAACAACAGCTTTCCATCTGTGCTGGCGGAGATGCTGACGGCAACCCTTGGCGCTCAGTGTATGATCTGGCAAACCTCTCCAGCAGCCACAGAGCTGGAAGAACAAGTCATGCGCTGGCTCGCTGGGATGATCGGCCTGCCTCCAGAATTTGACGGCGTTATTCAGGACACTGCCTCCACGGCCACTCTTTGCTCCCTCCTGACCGCGCGGGAAAAATACACGGACTACGCGATCAACCACTCGGGCTTCTATGGGAAGCCCCGTTTTACCATTTACTGCTCCACGGAAGCACACTCATCCATCGAGAAGGACGTAAAAATTGCCGGATTCGGCCGGGAAAACCTGCGGAAGATCCCTGTGGACGATTCCTTTGCAATGATTCCAGAAGAGCTGGAAAAACAGATTCAAAAAGACATGCGGGATGGATACACGCCCCTTGCTGTTATCGTCGCGATTGGCACAACAGGATCCACCGCTATCGACCCTTTGCGCGCCATTGGAGAAATCAGCAAAAAATACAATCTCTGGGTCCATGTGGATGCGGCCTATGCCGGAACCGCCCTGGTTTTGCCCGAACTGCGATGGATGATTGATGGTATTGAGTATGTGGACACATTCGTTTTCAATCCACATAAATGGATGTTTACGAACTTCGACTGTTCCGCCTATTTTGTCAGAGACAAAGAAGCCCTCATCCAAACCTTCGAAATCATGCCGGAATACCTGAAGACCCCCGAGGATCAGAGGGTGAATAATTACCGGGATTGGGGCATTCAGCTGGGACGCCGATTTCGGGCGCTAAAGCTCTGGTTCGTAATTCGCAGCTTTGGTGTGAGAGGCATCCAGCAAAAGGTACGGCAGCATATCCAATGGGCTCAGGAATTGGCAGAAGAAATCGACAGGCACCCCGAATTCGAGCGGCTGGCTCCGGTTCCTCTGGCAACTGTCTGTTTCCGCTTCAAACCTGCTGGTATTGAGGATGAGGAAACGCTTACCCAATACAACAGCGAACTCCTCAATCGGTTGAACAACAGCGGCAAAGTATTTCTTACCCACACCAAACTGAATGGCCGTTATACCATCCGTTTCGTGGTTGGGCAAACGCAGGTAGAAAAACGGCACGTCCAAGAGGGCTGGCAACTGATCCTGGAAACGGCGGAAGCAATCAAAAAGGAACGAATGTAGCGAACATGCCGCAGAAG
>MTOL01000218.1 GCA_002011685.1 Deferribacteres bacterium JdFR-76 | reverse complement strand
GAGTTTTTCCGTCATCGGTAATACGTCCCCGCAAGCGTTCCACCGTTTCGGCAGCCTGTTGGTATAACCGGTAAGCCCTGTGCAAGTCTCCCATTTTGCGAAGTGCAGCAGCCTGCCCCGCCTCCGCTTGCCACAACACCTCCACATTCTGGGTCATCTGGGCGAGCTCCGACGCTCTGAGGAATTGGCGATAGGCTTGAGCGGGCCGGCCCATGGCAAGGTCCAGACGCCCCATCTGAAGCGAATAATCCATCTCGGTAAGCCGCTTGAATATCCGGGTTTGGGTTTGCCGGGCACGGTCAAAATACCGAATCGCTTGACGGAATTTTCCTTGTTTCCGATAAACCCGGCCCATTTTAATCAGGTAGGTGCGTACCTGATGTCCTTCGGTTTTCATTTTCTGTAGAATGCTGAGGGCGCCGCCGTACATCGTTAATGCCTTCTCATGCTCCCCTTGTCTTTCAAAAATGTCACCGGTACAACCCAGATAATTAGCCCTTGCTTTGTTCCATCCGGCGCCCAGTTTCTCCAGGGCTTTCACAGCTCCGCGGTACAGAATCACCGCCCTGTCCAGTTCGCCTAGCAAAACCAGAACGCTGGCAATGTTCCCCCGGCAAATCGCCTCCATCCCCATATTTTGCGTCCGCTGGTAGTAGGCCTTTGCCTTTTCGAAGCATTCAAGAGCGCGGGTATAATCGCCCAGCTCGGCATAAAAAATTCCTGCGTATTTTCTGTTTATGGCCCAGCTGGTGCTGTCTTCAATTTCCTCGGCAACAGAGGCCGCCCGCAAGGCCGCATCCAGAGCAGTTCGATATTCCGATCTGTACCAGTTTAAACGGGCCAGATAATTCAGTACCTGTATCTGCTGGCCCTTTGCGCCGTACATTTCGCTCATTTGTAGGGCCAGACTCAGGAGCGATAGCGCCCTTTCATAATTGCCCCGTTTGTTCTCAATCAAAGCGGTCAGGTTCAAGAACTTGATCTGGGTTTCCACATCTCTCAGCGTTCTGGCAGCTTCCAGCCCGGCACTGGCGACCTTTAGTGCTACTTCGTAATCACCTTCCCAGTAATGGGCTTCTGCCAGCAAAAGGCGTCCACCCGGCAGATTCGGATCGATTGAGAGGGCCCGGGCGGCTGCCCGGATCTCTTCGCGGTAGCGCAGCTGCATGCCGTAGATCTGCGCCAGTCCCAGATGANCCGCTGCCGTTGTTGGCTTCCTCTCCAAAAGCTGGAGGAGGGTGGCCTCTGCCTCTTCCAGTGTTCTATTTGCGCGGATGAAGTCAGGATACACGGCGGAATATTCAGAATCCATGCGGATAGCCAAAGCGAACAGCCGGTAGGCTTCCCCGTATTTTTTCTGCTGGAGATAGACACGCCCGCGGGCATGAAGCAAAAACGGATTTTCACCCCGTTTTTCCGCCAACCTGCGAAAATACTTCAGGGTTTTCTCCGGCGTCTTTCCATAGCGGTACATTTCTTCCAGCTTCAGATAGGCCGGAAAAAAGGAGGGATAGCGCTCAATGATCCGTTTCAGCGCTTCGCCGGCAGCATCGTGCCGGCCTTCTCCTGCCTTTTTCATCGCCTGCCGGTAGGCCTTCCACGCTCCCTGGTTCTTCGGCCGATTAGCAGCGTGGATCTCCGCGTCCCATAGGCCCATCAGCAGGATGAACCAAACGAGGCCGGTCCTCAGGAAATTTCCGGGCATCCGCCCGAATCCAACCAGGCTTGCATTAATGTCCCCGAACAGCAGACGAGCCTCCTCCGTCTCTGGCAGCAAGTTCTCTGCGCAGCACCTTTCCAACATGAGATTTGGGAAGGCTTTCACAGAATTCCACATGCCGCGGAACTTTGTAAGCGGTGAGTTTCCTCCGGCAAAATGCCTTCAGATCTTCCTCGGAAAGGTATTGGCCTTCTTTAAGCACAACCCACGCCTTAACCGCTTCGCCCTGGTACTCATCCGGGACACCAGCTACGCCAACCTCTGCCACATTCGGATGAGAGGCAATCACCTCTTCAACTTCCCGCGGCCAAACCTGAAATCCGCTGGGTTTAATTACATCCTTTTTGCGGTCAACAATGTACAGATATCCATCTTCGTCCATATAGCCCAGGTCGCCGGTATACAGCCAGCCGTCACGGATGGTTCTGGCCGTTTCATCCGGATCTTTCCAGTATCCCGCCATCAGCTGCGGGGCCCGCATGAGAACCTCACCCACTTCACCGGGCGGCAAATTGGTCTTGCCGCTCTCGGCATCCACAATACGGATCTCCACATCCGGAAGAGGCAAACCGATCGCACCGGGTTTGTAAGTTCCGCGGATTGGTGTTAGGGCCGCGGCCATCATCGATTCCGTAAGGGCATAGCCTTCCACAATTCGTCCGCCCGTCTCCTCCTCAAAGCGGCGTTTGATTTCCAGCAGCAACGGTGCTGCTCCCGAAATGCAGAGTTTTAGCGAATGCAGGTTTGCCTTTCTCCGAACAATGCGCGGATGGTTCAACAGGGCCACAAACAGGGTAGGCACTGCCGGCATGAATGCCGGTTTTTCCCGCTCGATGGTAGCCAGCACGTCATTCAAATCGCGGGGATTAGGCACCAGCGCAATAGGATGATGGCCAACAATCGCGGTAGCCAGAATCCCACCCTGCGCGTATATGTGAAACAAAGGCATCAATCCTAAAATTACGTCGTCCCAATCTACCAGAAGATCACCAAACCAAGCTTTGTACTGAAGTCCGGACATGACCAGATGCTGGTGCAGCCCCAGCGCCGCTTTTGGAGTACCTGTAGTACCTCCCGAAAACATCAGCAGGGCCGGATCGTCCGGGACCACTCTTACCTGAGGACGGGCAGACGAACTTTTCCTAAGCAGCTGAGTAAAATCCACATCTCCCTCTTCGAGCCGCGGCCGGTACCCTTCCTTCTTTTCTTTGAACAGGCTGAAGAGAAAGCGCAGAAGCGGCGGCAAAAATTCTTTGATGTTCACGGTGATAACCCGCTGAACGTCCGTTTCGGACTGGATCGCTTTTACTTTCCTGTAAAAAGGAGCGAGAACCACCGCCAGTTTTGCTTCACACTTTTGCAGAGCATAGCACAGTTCCCGTTCTGTATAGAGCGGGTTTAGCGGAGCCACCACAGCACCTGTTTTCCACGCCCCAAACTGAGCAATAACCATCTGCGGGCTATTGGGAAGTAACAGTGCTACGTGATTCCCTTTCTGGATGCCCATTTCCACAAGCCCGGAACCAAACCGGTTGCTCAGCTCCTCCAGCTGGCCCACAGAAACCGAAGCTCCCTTGAACCTTAGCGCAGGTCGGTTCGGGCGTTCTTGCGCCGCATCCTTCAGAATATCCAGCAGTGTTCGTTCTGGATAAGGCCTGAGTGTGGCAGGTACCCCTGTGTCATACCCTTTAATCCATGGTTTCTCTTTCATGGCCTTTCTCCTTTCTTAAAATACGAATGGGCCCGCTTTTTTCATAAAATTTCTTCCCCCGGATAGCGGAGCAGCAGTCTTTAACCTTCTTTCTGAATTCTTCCCGGATGAGATCCAATTTTGCCTTTACTTTTCCGGTACGTCTTTTTAAGCCATCCCGTAGTTTTCAAATAAAAATCCACTCCGTATCGGATACCACACACATGGAACAAAAATCTCTGCGAAACCGCTTACGCAGCCAGATTACACCCGGCCCAGCAAAAAATAACAGATGGTGGCAGGACCGCCTGTTGGTTCATCCAGGAGAGAAGAGAGAAGGGAGAAAGTAGCAGAAAGAAAACCGACTCCAGCCGCCCGGCCCGAATCCGTGACCCACTCGCCGGTCCGAAATCCCGGATGAAAACCGGTTGCCGTTTAAAGCTACAATCAACGACAGGTTATGTCAATAGTTTTTGCACAAAATATAAAATATTAGCTGTAACCCATCTCTTTTCGGCGAATCCTGAAATATTGGAAAAAAAACTGTCCAAGAGTGGTGCTTTTTCAAAAAGGCGGGACATTCTGTTCAGAGAAAAAAATCTGGCACCCAAAAAGGTGCCAGATTTTTCCTGAACTTTAAATTTTTTCGCGGAGGGAATTCCCCTTTTCTGCAGGCGTCCTTTTTTGTGCCAACTCAAACCGTCGGTTCGGGCGGTTCCGGGATGTTCGGTCGTCGTTCAGCCTTTTCGGGTGGGCCCATCACCGGAGCAGGGCCTGGCCGTTTTTTAAGACGCAGCTTGTGCAGAAGCATGTCACGCTTCAGCAGCTGAATAGCAAAACCCGGGTCCACGCCTTTCGGGCACACATCGGAGCAGGCACCGGCAAAATGGCAGCTCCACGGCCCGCCGGAACGGTCGATAAGGCGGTAGCGCTCTTCGTTGCCGGCATCCCGCGTATCCCGATTATAGCGGAAAACCTGCGCCAGCGCCTGCGGCCCCAAGTATTCATCGTCCGTTGCCACAGTTGGACAAGC
>MTOL01000202.1 GCA_002011685.1 Deferribacteres bacterium JdFR-76 | reverse complement strand
GACAAAGCCCCCCAGCAAGTAAAAAGACAAAGGTCCATATTACATATTTTCTCACACGCATCCTTCACCTCCTATCCGTTTGGTTCACTCCTTCTTTTGAGGAGCATGCCAGCCATACGGATGGTATCGCCAGTTGTAGGTGTCGCCTTTCACGTCAAACACGCCAAACCCTTCCGGGGTTCCAAGATAAGAACCGGACCACCACGCACCGCTCACCGCCCCTACATTGATAAAATGAACCCCCCTGACTTTAATTTCCTCTGTCCAATGAAGATGACCGGCAAGTACCAACTTCAAATTGTGGCCTCGAAACAGCGCCAGCACCTCATTGGCATTGTTGATCACGTCCGCCGGCCGGTTTCCGGCAAGCGAATTCTCTTTCAGCTGCCGGAATACCGTGTAAAAGGGAATGTGCAGGGCAATAACCACCGGATCCTGTGTCGGAATCTCTTCAAGCTGCGCTCTGATCCACTTCATCTGCAATGAATCCACATAGCCGCGGTAGCCGCGCTGCCCACCCTGTGGATCGTAGCCAACTCCATCCAGCAGGAAAAAATGCCAGTTACTGTAACGGAACCGGCGGTACGTCCTGGGGAGATTGAAACGTTTCAAAAAAAGCTTTTCCCCATACGCAGGATGATCCGGTGACACCCCGCTAATGCCGGCAATGCCAAAGACTTCATGGTTTCCCAAAACATAGTGCACCGGTGCTTTTATCAATTGCATGGATTTCAGAAAGAGCGTATACAGACTATCGGCGCGCTCAAATGGAACCCCCATGGCATCCATGATCAGATCGCCACCGGCAATCACAAAATCAGGTTGCAGGCGGTTGATTTCCTGCGCAGCCACCCGAAACCCCTCAAGGGCACGTCCTTCCCCCTGCAGGTGAAGGTCTGTCATAAAAATAAAGCGAAATTCGTTCTCCCCGGGAGCACAGGAAACCAGAAAAAGGAAAACGAAAAAAAGTACCCCTGGGAGCCGTCTCCAACGGATTTCTTGAAGTTTCATAGTGACACCTCTCCCCTTCAGAAAGCAAACCGGGAAAAAATTTTTACATCTTACGCTAATTTAAACATAAAGCATACAAAAGCAACCCATTTTTTCCCCGGCAAAACAGAAAAGCCCCTTCGGGCCAGACACACTCCCTGTGGGCCGGCCCTCTTGTGTGCCGATCCCCGGATTCCATCCATCTTCAGGAAAAATACAGCCGGCAGCTGCCCACCACCGCCCAAAAAACTGGGACCGTCCGATTCGATTCAACTGGAAAAAGAGGCTGCCGGAACCGACGAAATACTGAACGAAATCCCGTTCCATGCCGAATATACAATTGAGATTCAAACAAAAGCATGCAAATGACGTAAAACTGATGTATCTTAGTTCCAATTTTTTCGCTGCTTTTCCGGAGGGACGGGAGGAATGAATCTGAAAGAATGGGCATATCGGCTCGGTGGCAAAAAGCGCCGGACAATTCCCTGGGTTGCATTTTCCCTGGTTATCCTTTTTNGGACGGGCGGTCCGTTGACCGCCGGAAATCCGCCCAATGGAAGCGCATCGCGCGCCATCGCCAGGATTGAAAGCCGCCTGGCCACCGCCATTGAATATATTTTCCGGGAGGACTATGCAGTAGCCGACTCCATCTGCGAAGAGATTATCGCGGATCATCCGGACCATCCTGCCGGGTACTTCATGAAGGGCATCCTCTACTGGAAAAAAGGGTACTACAGGCCCAACTATGACGATTACAACGATTCCACCCTTTACTGGTTGAAAAAGGCCATCAAAATTGCGAAGAAACGGATCAAGAAGAATCCACAGGATGCGTCCGCCTACTTTTTTGGCGGAGGTGCTTACGGATACGAAGGGTCTGTTTACGCTCGCCGCAAAAAGTGGCTCAAAACGGGCTACGCCGCCTACCGCGGAATCCGCTTTCTGGAACAGTCACGAGCGCTGGATTCCACCCTTTACGACGTCTATTATGGTTCCGGCCTCTACCATGTTCTGGCCAGTCACCAGCCGGGCGTGGTCCGCTGGATCCAAAAACTGCTGCCGATTCCGTCCGGCAACGCCGAACTGGGCATCCAGTACCTGCAGATTGCTGCACAAAAAGGGCGCTTTACCCGGCTTGCGGCGCTCGCCGGCTTGGCCATGTCCTACATCTATTACGATAACAAGTACCAAGAGGCCATCAACCTGTTGGAACCGCTGGTGGATCGCTACCCTGCTAATCTGGATTTCCTCCTTTCCCTCATCAACGCCTACTTCTATCAGGGTTTGGTGGCAGAAACAGACTGGAAACGCCTTCAGCAACTAATCCGCCACACACGCGTAACTCTGAACAACCGCAACGTGCAGATCGACCGATGGTGGCTGGACAAATTTAACTTTATGGAAGGATATGCCCACTTTATGCTGGGCCATTTGACGGAAGCCAAACTGCTCCTGGAAGCATACACCCTTCAGTATTCTGAAAAAGGCGAAAGTTACCTGACGGCTCTGGCCCACCTCACCCTCGGAAAAATCTATGATCTGGAAGGAAATCGCAGCCGGGCTGTCCAGCATTATCGCAAAGTCTCCAAATATGAGCAAATGGGTAATGAACGGGAAATTGCCCGCTACCTGCTCAGCCATCCCTATACGGAAGAATCCGCTGCAACCCGCTTTCGCGGGGCATATGCGGAGCTTCCGGATCGGCCCTGATACCCGCGTTCCGTTTCCTTTTTACACCACTCCAGGGTTTCCAAATTAAACCTTTTTTTGCTGTTTACGTCAACCTTTTCCCGGGACAAGAAATCGTAACCTACTGGTTCTAATAGAGTTACAGAGCCCTTCCATTTTTTCCCTTCCGCGGCACCGATTTTGCCTTTCTCCTTATCCGGAAAAAAGGCAGAAATCAAGAATGGAGGCGATCCCCATGAAGATTGCACGGAAGGTCAAATACGAAACGGAACTGGATCACTCCTTCCATGACTGGATTTCCACGGTTCCGGGCGGCGAAAGCATCCGGGAATGTATCCAGTGTGGAACCTGTAGCAGCATCTGCCCCATGAGCGTTTACATGGACATCAGTCCGCGCCGGATCATCGCCATGGCCGACGCCGGTTTCAAGAAAGAAGTACTGAGCAGCTTTACCATCTGGCTCTGTTCTTCCTGTTACGCCTGCACAGTAAACTGTCCAAAGGATATCAAGATTACCGATGTGATGTACGCATTCAAACGGCGGGCTATCGAAGAAGGGTATTACCCGAGCCGGAAATTTACCATTCCCATCTTGGCCAAGTCGTTCGCCAACATGGTGAAAAAGAATGGCCGGACAACCGAAAGTCGCCTGGTCATGACAATGGCATGGAAGTCCGGCATTGGCCGTCTCTTCCGGATGGCCCCCCTGGGTCTGAAGCTGCTGAAAACCGGCCGGTTCAAGTGGAGCAAAGAAAAAGTGGGCAACCGGGAACAAATCCGTAAAATTTTTGAGGTTCTGGAGGCAGAGGCATGAAAACGTATACATACTACCCCGGCTGTTCTATCAAAGGCACCGCCAAACAATATGAGGAATCGCTGCTGGCCGTTTTTGAAGCCCTGGACCTGAAGCTGGAGGAACTATCGGACTGGAACTGCTGCGGTGCTACCATGTACATGGCTGTTGACGAAGAGATGTCTTTTGCCCTTTCGGCCCGCAATCTGGCCCTGGCCGAAAAGCTGGAACGGGATGTGGTGGCCCCCTGCAGCGCCTGCTACCTGGTGTTGCTTAAAACCCAGGATTACATCCGCAAATATCCGGAACTCCGCATAAAAATCGGAAAGGCCCTGGCCGCTGCAGATCTTGTGTACCATGGTACCGTCAAAGTGCGCCATCCACTTGAAGTGTTTATCAACGACGTTGGCCTGGAAGAACTGCAGAACCGCGTCCGGGTGCCATTGCGATCCTTCAAAATCGCACCCTATTACGGATGCCAGATCGTGCGGCCCTACCCAAATTTTGACCATTCTTGCTATCCAGAAACGATGGACCTCCTCTTCGAAACTCTGGGGGCCGATGTTGTGGACTACCCCCTGAAAACCCGATGTTGCGGAGGGTCGCTCACCGGGACCATTGAAGAGGTGGGCCTGCGGCTGAACTACATACTTCTGGAAGAGGCCCACCGGCGTGGCGCCAATTGCATTGTCACCGTTTGTCCCCTCTGTCAGTTCAATCTGGAAGCGTATCAAAACCGGATTCTGAAAAAATACAACAACCTCAATGAAATGCCGGTATTCTACTTCACACAGCTGATGGGCCTGGCCTTTGGTATCGAACCGGAAAAACTTGGCCTGCAGCGTCAGATGGTCCGGGCTGATCAGCTCCTTGCCAGTGTTCAGATCCCGGTAGAAAAAACACGGCCCGAAAAAGTGGAACAGGTAGCATAAAAGAGGTGGAGTTACCCATGAATACCAATGGCAACGTCAA
>MTOL01000370.1 GCA_002011685.1 Deferribacteres bacterium JdFR-76 | reverse complement strand
CTGGGGGATGCTCAAGGCAATGGCCCCGTTCCACCCTGGCAGGCAACCCAAATTTTAATGGATCGGAAACTCATGCCCGGCGTTCCTGTGAAAATCCGCTATACCCTCCCCGTGGAAAATGTGCGGAAAATCCGCGCCGTGCTCATGTACCGCTTTGCTCCGCTGCCGCTCCTTAAAAAGCTGAACATTACAGATCCCGCTTTTACCAAACCACGAATTATGGTCACCAAGAGCCTGGTGCTAAAGTGATAATGCCGCACTTTGTTCTCTCACCGGCGGGCCTCAGCATAGAAGTGGATTCTTATCGGGACAGGAGCTGGTTTCCGGAAACCGGATTGCCAAATGCCGGTTAACAGACGAAGAAACCCGCGATTCGGCCGTTTCAGAAAAGCCGGATTCTTTTTTCCGAAGAAAACATTTCAGCCGGCCCGTTTGAAAAAGGCCGGTTAGCCCGGATCCGGCTCAACCGTATTACACAATCAAAATAGCGGCGGCCACCACTGTGGTCCAGTAGCCGTTGGCCGAGCCCAGGGCGGTTTGTGTGATGTTCCGCGTTCTGACAATCTGGCCGCTGATACGCCATATTTCCCGCTTTTCGTCCCAGCTGGTATCCGGGTCGAATTCCAAGCCCAGGATGGTGGCCAGCATTTCAGCTGCCAGGTCTTCGGCGTAGTCCCCCGCTACTTGTTCATTTTCGCCAAAACTGTGATGTTCCGAAAGGTAGCCGTACTTGGTCGGATCTTTGGGAATGGCCAGTCCAACCGATGCCGCAATCAGTCGCCGCGGTTCGTTCGTCTGGTTCTTGCTGATAACGCAGGGAACAATCTGGCCCGGTTTCAATTTTTTTAGGCCGGCGGCTTTTGAGACAACCTTGCATCCAGGAGGAAAAATGCTGGAAACGCTTACCAGGTTAAACTGAGCGATGCCTGCATTGCGCAACGCCATCTCGAAACTTGCCAGTTTTTCTTTGTGCCTTCCCACCCCACGGGTGAGGAAAATTTCTTTCGGAATGGCCCCGAAAAAACCTGTGGTCATTTCCCTTCTCCTTCCTCCTCAATCCTGACCCAGCACCCTTTATTGAAGACGCCAACTGCCTTTCCTTTTAATCTCCACCCATGGAATGGTGTGTTCCGCGACCGCGAACGGAACATTTCTTTGTTTACCGTCCACTCGCGGTTGGGATCCAGCACCGTAAAATTGGCTTTCTGTCCTTCTTCAATGGAAGGAACCGGAAGGTTCAGGATTTCCCGGGGTCGGATGGCCAGTTTTTCCACAAGCTGTTCCAGTGCAAGATTTCCAGAGTGAACCAGTCGGTCCAGAGCCAGGCCAACCGCGGTTTCCAGTCCGATCATACCAGGAGCAGCCGCATCAAACTCCACATCCTTTTCCTCAATGGAGTGTGGTGCATGATCAGTGGCGATAATGTCAATGGTCCCATCTTTCAGCCCCTCAATAACAGCCGCCACATCTTCCGGCGAACGCAGAGGTGGGTTAACCCGCAGATTGGGATCAAAGCTAACCACGGCNTCGTCCGTCAGAGNAAAATGATGCGGACAGGCTTCCGCCGTAACCCGAACGCCTCTGGCCTTCGCCTCCCGGATCAGTTCCACGGACTGACGCGTTGAAACATGAGCAATATGCACGCGGCCTCCGGTAAATTCAGCCATCATCAGATCGCGGGCTACCAGTAAAGCTTCGGCTACCGGCGGCGTACCATACAGCCCCAGCCGGGTAGAAACCCGGCCTTCGTTCATCGATTTTCCTTTTGAAAGATAGGGATCTTCGCAATGATCGATTATGGGCACATTGAACATCCTGGAATACTCCAGTGCGTAGCGAAGAATTTCTGTATTGGCAATGGGCGAACCGTCGTCGGAGAAAGCGACGGCACCGGCATCCAGCATATCCGCCATTTCTGCCAGTTCTTTTCCCTGGCGGCCTTTCGTGACAGCCCCAATCGGAAAAACATCAACCAGCGCACCCTGGGCCTGTTTCAGCACAAACTCCACCATCCCCCGGTTATCGATGGGTGGCTCCGTGTTTGGCATGCAGCATACGGCTGTAAAACCTCCCGCCAGAGCCGCTTCTGCCCCCGACTGAACCGTTTCCTCATCTTCCCTTCCCGGTTCCCGCAAGTGAGTGTGCAGATCCATAAATCCGGGAACAAGAAAGCACCCCGACACATCCACCACCTCGCCATCGAACCCATCCGCGCGAACTTCGCCCACTTTCACAATCTGGCCGTCTTCCACCAGCACATCGCCCGATTCAAACCGGCCGATCTTCTGGCGGTAAATCTTCCCACCCTTAAACAAAAACCTGCCTCTTTTCACCTCCATCATTCCCTCTATCCGTTTGGGTTCAGCTATTCCAGCGACAATCTCTCTTCGCCTCCCACCACATAATAAAGAACGGCCATACGGATGGCAACCCCATTGGTTACCTGGTGGAGAATGACCGAATACTCGCTATCTGCCACTTCAGAGTCGATTTCCACCCCGCGGTTCATCGGCCCCGGATGCATAATGACAATATCCCTTCCCAGCTTTTTGAGCCGTTCCATGGTGATACCGTACAGGTTTCGGTACTCTCTTAAGCTTGGAAAAAGCCCTCTGCCCTGCCGCTCCAGCTGAATTCGCAGAACATTGACCACATCCGCATGCCGAAGCGCTTCATCGAGATTGTAATATACATTAACCCCCAGAGATTCCACATCCACGGGTATGAGGGTCGGTGGCCCACAAACCGAAACATCCGCTCCCATGGTCTTCAGTCCAAAAATGTTGGAACGCGCCACCCGGCTGTGCAGAATATCTCCAACAATTAAAACCCTGAGTCCGTCCAGCTTGCCAAATTTTTCGTACAGGGTAAACATATCCAGCAGAGCCTGTGTTGGATGCTCGTGGGCGCCGTCCCCTGCATTGATGATGGACGCATCCAGACAGCGCGCCAGAAAGTGAGGAGCCCCTGCCGCAGAATGTCGGATAACCACNACATCAATCTTCATGGCCTCGATNTTCCGGGCCGTATCTTTCAGGGTCTCTCCTTTCAACACACTGGAGGTAGATGCAGAAAAATTTACTGTATCTGCAGAAAGGCGCTTCTCGGCCAGTTCAAACGAGATACGGGTTCGGGTGGAGGGTTCAAAAAACAGGTTTACCACAGTGATTCCACGCAGCGTAGGAACCTTGGGAATGGGTCGCGACAGCACTTCTTTAAAGGAAAACGCAGTATCCAGTATGCCCTGGATGGTTTCACGTGAGACCCCCTCCAACCCCAGCAAATGCCTCCGTTTCTCCGTCATGTCACACCCCTGCAAATCTCCCGCTCTTCTTGCAAAATACCATGGAAGTTTCTTCTGAGCCCATCAATACTCCGGTTTACGCAAATAGGAATCTCCGCGCTTTTTTCTTCCCCAAACATTCCCCGGCAGAATTTCCCCTCCGCGTTTCGGCTTTACATTTACAGACGAAAGCTTTCTATTCTCCGGCTAATTCAGTAACTTGGCTGATCGACTTCAACCAGATACACCGCATCTTCGCCGTCGATTTCTTTTACTTTCACCCGGATTTCTTCGTCCGCGGCCGTCGGTACGTTCTTGCCNACAAAATCCGGNCGGATGGGCAACTCGCGGTGTCCCCGGTCAATCAGGACGGCCAGTTGGATTCGTGCAGGACGNCCGTAGTCCATCAGTGCGTCCAGAGCGGCGCGCACCGTACGGCCGGTGTAGAGCACATCATCCACCAACACAAGGGTCATCCGGTCGATCTTAAACGGGATATTGGTTACATGCGCAACTGGATGCTTGAACTTAAAATCGTCACGGTAGAGGGTGATATCCAGAGTGCCAAATGGAACATCCTTTCCTTCGATCTGGGAAACCTTTTCGGCAATCCGTTTCCCCAGCGGAACTCCTCGGGTGCGGATTCCAACAACGGCCAGGTTTTCCACCCCTTTGTTGCGTTCTACAATTTCATGCGCCAGACGCGTAAGGGTGCGGTTGAGGTCGTTCTCATCCATCAGTTTTGCTTTTACACGTTTGACCATGGGAACACCCTTCCATTGTTCAGGCATAAAAAAACCTCCAGCTTGGCCGACCGCAATCTGGAGGTAACCTTCCAAATTGCCCCTTGCCGACCTCACTGGATTGGCTTAAAGGGGATTTGCAAATCCCGCTAATAATACAATCAAAAGTCTAATTTGTCAACCTTTTTCTTGGCAGGGAACAAAGAAGGGGGAAATTTAAGGACTGCCGGTCTGAGCAAGGCTCAGGAACACTTGAATTTGCCCTGCCTGAGTGCGGTAGATTTGAACAGAAATTGAAAACCGCTGGGGGAGGCGAACACCAACTCCGGCCACGTAGCCAGAATACCACGGCGAGGTTTCCTCCAGCAAGGCCTCGCTAAAAGGCACCACCTGCTGGCCATCTGTCAGTGTTTCTTCAAGTTCCAAATGCTG
>MTOL01000151.1 GCA_002011685.1 Deferribacteres bacterium JdFR-76 | reverse complement strand
CCAGCGGGCGCGGTTCGCTGGCAGTTTGCTTTCCGGAAGATCAAATGCCAGCGGCCCGCGTGTAAGGCGCACCGGAATCCGATCATCGTCCTGAAACTTCGCCTTCCGGTCTTTTTTCGCGTAGGCGCGGAGGTCCTTCATATAAAGCTCCCCTGTCCGTTTCAGATGACCGGACAGCCGGCCAACTAGCTCGCGCGTGGCCCGGGAATTTTCGAATTTCAGAACCGAACGGAGCACCTGCTGTTCCCACCGGACATGATGAAGCAATTTGTTCTGCGCTTCTTGCAGCGAATACCCTGGTTCCGCCCGGGTCAGAGCTTTCAGAATGGAACGCTGGACCCCAGCCAGACGCTGAACAGCATTCCCGTACGCCAGATAGACGGCATCCCGGGCCTGTTCCGGCGTTAAATTGGCCAGGTACCACAACGCCCCCAGGGCGATTATTTCCGTCCGCTCAAGCTCCACCGGATCTACCCGCTCAGGAACATCGTCGGAAGTATGGTGGGTGTAATCCGGGCTGTGCCCGATCATCATGCATGGGATCTTCCGGTCGATCAGCATCATGTGATCGCTGCCACCGCCATAGGGTGCCACCCTGAAATTGAATGCTGTTTCGCTTCCCCTCGCTGTGCGAATGGTCATCCGATCCACCATCCCCGCCATACTGGCCACCACATCGTTCAGAATAGAAGGAATGGAAGAAGGCGTCCGGGTCAGAATCATCTTCGAATGCAGCAATTCCAGATGCTCTCCAACCATATCCAGGTTTAACCCGGCCAGGTAGGTGCCTCCCAGATCAGGTCCTTTGAATTCCGGGTGTTTATCCAGATAGGCCATGGTTCCGTGCCATTCCGGGACCCAGAGAAAAAGAAACGACCGTTTGGGCGGAGGTAGCTTTCGCCCATCAATCAAGCGCTTGAGGGTGATGGCAATATCCAGCATGGCAGCCGAACCGCTGGCGTTGTCATTGGCCGCTTCTTTNGGATGGTCCANNTGGGCGCAAAAAACCAGAGTTTCCTCGGGCCTCTGCTGTCCCTGAATCCGGGCGACCACAACGTCCATAAAAAACGGGTAAAGGCCTTTCCCGCGAACCCGGCCGTGCAGAACAACCCGCTTCCCGCTTTCCAGCATCCGGCGCAGCATTTCACCCTGGCGGTAGCTGATATTGAAACCAAAGGTTACCCGTTCCACTTCTTCTGGTCTGGGCCACATGCCCGTGTAGGCCAGCATATCAGGCCGCCGTTTGGCCCGTTCATCATTCAAGTAGCACACCACCGCCCTTGCGCCGAATTTAAGAACCGCTTTCCGGTGCACCTCTCCCCCGTATCCGGTGGCAAGGACAAATTTTCCTCGCACATCTTTACCCGTGTAATCCTCATCCCGGGTGCCCGTACCCACCCACACCAGTTCGGCCGTTACGTCTCCAGGATTGGAGTAGGTGATCAGACTCATGGCCACATCCGGATAGCGCACCAGAAGCCGGGCTTCCGGCTCCACCATCCACAGCTCTGCCTCTTCCATCGACCACCCAGAAGGTGACTGCCACGTCTGGTAATGGATTTTCCCATCGGAGGGATAGGATTCCATAAATGCATCTTTGTCGGAAAAACCTGCTTTCCGGAGCTGCTGGAGGACATATTCTGCTGCCTGCCGGTACCCCGGCGAAGCTTGCACCCGGTGAAATCGGGTAATGCGGATCACGTGTTCTTTGGCCCGTTCGCCGCTCAATTCCTCAAGCAACAGACGCTGTAAATCCCGGGAAAGCAAATCCTGTGAAAAAAGCGGCACAGGTATCAGAATCAACAGGAGAACCGGCAAAAACCGTTTCATGTCACCCCTCCCGTTTATGTCTGTTTCCTTTTCACGTTGCAGATCATCATACTTTTTGAGAGTTTACACATTCGCCGGGCAAGAGTCAAGCAGAAACCGGAACTCAGCGGCAGGATTCTGTTGACTTTTTCGGAGGAATTGGCTATAGAAGCATGATAGAACAAAACGGGAGGAGAACAGTATGGAAAAGGTCATCATCTGGCACAACCCGCGCTGCAGGAAAAGCCGCGAAGGGCTGGAATACCTGAAAGGCAAAGGGATCGAATTTGAAATCTTCGAATATCTGAAAGAAGGGTTTCAGCCGGAGGAACTGGCCAGGATTATCCGCAATTCCGGCCAACCATTGAAGGAATTCATCCGAACAAATGAAAAGGAATACAGAGAACTCGGATTGAAAGGGCGTGAACTGACTGTGGAGGAATTTGCCGCCATCGCCAGCAAGTATCCTAAACTGCTTCAGCGTCCCATTGTTGTACGCGGCAACCGTGCAGTGCTTGCGCGTCCCCCCGAAAAAATAGACGAAATCCTATAAAGGGGTTTGAATTCCATAACTGTTCAAACTGGCGTCTGATCGGTGGGAGGGAGGAGCAATGGATTTTGCCGAAGCTCTGGCGCTTTTTGAACAGCTGTCAAAAACCCGCCAGCGTGATCTGCTGGAGGATGTTCTGGAATCCTCGGTACGCTATGCGCGGATCCGCACGGACCGGTACCTGGCAGATCTGGATCGTCGGCGCGAGATGGATGAATCCCGCACCCGGGCGCACAACGCCCTCATTGATGCTTTCAACATTCTGGGCCGGAATATGAAAAAACAGGGCGAAGATGCTTCCTGGTGGGAGCAACTTGGGCAAAACCGCCAGCGGATCGGAGATTTTGCCTGCTATATCCACTGCATCCTGGGCCTGAAAGCAGCCTGACCCGGAGGGAAAACGGCAGCACAACCCTCAGGGTCCGCCAGATGTTGACCGGCAAATCTTTAGTAACACAAGCCGCGGTTTGCGCTACAGCAAGCTGAGCAGCATGGGGTTTCACAAAGAGGCAACAGAGGACACAGAGGGATCTGTGGCTAATCCACATCCACCCGGTTTATCTGCTGCAACTTTCTCTTATGTGCACTCAGATAATCTCTGTGTGCCTCTGGGCAAATGCGTTCAGGCACAGAAACAAAATACTTCTCTTTTTTAGAATTTGTAAAAGAACGTGAGTCTGGGAATCAGGTCACTCCCGGGCTGGGAGCCGTCCGGCCGTTTTTCGTATATTACCCATTCCACATTGGGCATTAAGTGGATTCCGGGCGCAAATTCGTAATCGATCCCTCCAACCAGAAAGAGAAACTCGGCGAGAGGGTCAAAGGGCAAGTAGGTGACTTTCGCACCCTTTGGATTGGGATCCATAATTTTGTCCATGCGAACAAAATACTTCAGATTGGGCCGGATGGTGCCTGCAGCAAAAACAGAAAGGAGATCCAGCTGAAGATCGGTTCCGATGGGGCCATGACCTTCGCGGGCCTGCCGGGCCAGCACCATTCCGATGCGCATGTTTTCGGCCGCAAAGGCGGCAAATGCTTGCAGGGTATGAATATCCTGCGCCCCAGGCAAATCTTCAAAATCCCAATAAAATTCCAGCAAAAAATTTTCTGTTGGAGAATACGCCAGCGATACCAGGAACTTTTTCCCTTTATTGTCTTCGCTCCTGTAGCCGGAACCATTGNCAAACATGGCATGGAAACGGAGCGTTCCGGCACGGTTTAAGGCACCTTTCACTCCCAGTCCAAAATCCCTGGAACTGCCCCATTTTTGCAGATCCAGTGGCGTTTTTTCAACCGAGCGGTACCCCCACACTTTCTCAATCCGCGCCCAGGTGGGTGTTTGGGAAATCCCCAGAAAAAACTGATACTGTCCGGTTTTCCAGCGCACATAAGCATCCTTCACAAAAGGCATCATTTTGTTGCTGTACTGCAGAAGCCCGGGACTGGCCATTTCGAGGCGGAAACGCACATCAATGTTCTTGGCAATCTCGCGATCATACGTGAAATAAATCCGCCTGAACCAGAATCCATTCCGCCCTTCCGCTTTTTCCAGATGGTGATTAAGAACAAAGTAAAAATCTCCAAAAGCATACCCGCTAATTTTGCCGTTTTCTGCCGCTGCAGATGGGGCCGATAGAAAAATCATTCCACCCAGAAGGATGATCCAGCGTTTCATTTCAACAAAGCCTCCTCTTTTTTTTTCGGCTTCCGAATCTTGCGTCTTCGCCTTCCAACGCAATGCGTCATTCGCAATCCCCAGCAGATCCACCTCATTTCCCCAGCAAACAGTAAAAATCGGCTTTCCGTGATTCCCGTATCAAAACTTAGCCCGGGAATGTTACAGCTGGATTACATTTCTGGCAAAACGCAGACCGCCAAAAATAAAATAAAAAATGTTTGAACAATCCAATATTCCTTATCTGGCAAAGGAAGGGGGAAAAACCATGTCATCAAATTCCCTCGTTTCAGTGCTGGAAAAATACAACGGGGCTGGCGGGTCAAAAAAGGCAGAGGCACGTCTGAAGCTGTTTTTCGGAATTTTCCGACTGGGCCAAATAAGGGAACCAGAAACAAAAAAGCCCCGCAAAGCATTGCGAGGCTCTATTCTG
>MTOL01000295.1 GCA_002011685.1 Deferribacteres bacterium JdFR-76 | reverse complement strand
CCCCCAGCGATTCGAAGGCAACCGCCAGATTATGAACTTCGCCGATTTTCCGGAACAGGCGGATTGCCCGCATGAAATAATCGCGCGCTTCCTGGTATTTACCCCGGTAGAATACCAGACGGCCGATATTCACCAGTACATTGGCGCTGTTCTCCAGAAAACCGAGTCCCTGACTGATCCGCAGGCTCTTCCGGTAGTTCTCCAGCGCTCTATCCCACTCCCCCTGAAAATAGTATACGTTGGCCAGATTGTTTAGCAGGATGGGCAAACGGCCGAAATCCCTGGTCGCCTCCAATTTGCCGTGGCATTGTTCGTAGTAGCGGGCGGCCAGCTGAAGCTCATTCTGTTTCTGCGCCAGGATCCCAAGATTGTTAAAAACCTGGGCTTCGCCAAGAATGTCTTCGTGATCCTGATAAATCTTCAAGCTTTTGCGCAGATAAAGCCCTGCCTGTTCCAGCTCGCCCCGCTTCAAATAGACCACTCCCATGCGGTTGTAAACCAGGGCACGGTCAATCTCATATCCCTCTCCGGCCAGCATCTTTTCGGCGGACTTCAGGGCCTTCAGCGCCTGGTCGTATTCGCCCTGGGAGCGCAGGTACCATCCCATTTCGATATAATACCGGCCTTTTAACTTCTGAGGAATTTTATCCAGCCTGTCTTCCCATTTATGCAGCTCCCGGATGGCTTTCTGGGTTTCCCCCATTTTATGCAGAACAGAGGTCCACCACAGGGTATACTCAAATTCCTCCGTGACGGAAAGCCCGAAATCCTCACCGCGGGCAAGAACATCTTCCAGTGTTCTGGCGGCCGCTGCAAAATCTCCACGGGCCTCATAAATGCGTACAAGGTTATCCAGAATGCGGCGTTTTTCTTCGGAGAAGTCGTCCTTTTTCAGTTCGAGATAATGCTGAATGAGGAAATAGGCCTGCTCATAGTCGAACACCTTCAGGGAATACTCAATGGCCCCGGGGGCGAAAATCAGAAACTCATCGTGGAGCCGACCACGGAGAGCGTGCAGAGTTGCCCGCACCAAATAATCGGACTCCAGGTGCTCCCGCATTAGGGCAATCAGCTCGAACCACTTGGCATGAATCTCTCTCCGCAGCTCATCCGGCATGCTGTTGAGGACAAACTGCTGCCAGCTGGTCTGCAGGAAGCGGTAGTACTTCTGGCCGTCCACAATGGACAGCCCCAGTAGATTGGACGCCTTCAGCTGGCGGAACAGCTCAAAAAGCCCGGTGGACTCTTCTTCCCAGTAAAATGAAAGCAGGTTGTGTGGCACGCTTTCACCGTAGACTGCCATCACCCGGAGCAAATGCTGCTGTTCCGGCGTGAACGACTGAAATTTCATAGCCAGAAGCTCCGACAGCCCTTCCGGCGTTTTCTCCGGATAGCTCCGGTCCATCCAGATCCAGCCTTCTGGCGTGGAAACAACCGCTTCCTGTTCCACAAGGTGGGTCAGAAACTGTTCGATCAGCAGTGGATTGCCGCCAGAGTAGCGGTGCACAAACTGATAGAACTCGTTATCATCGGTCTGCAGCTTGAGCTTTGATTGCACAAGTGCCTTGGTCTCGTACTCTGTCAGCGGCTCCACCCGGTAAAAGAAGGAAAACGGCTCATCGGAAAGCCCCTTAATAATTTCCTCGGCTTCAGAGGATGGAAGCCGGGTGTAATCAACAATCAGAAAGACGGGCAATCTGGCTCCCTCATAGGCCAGATAGCGGAGAAACTGAATTGCCTGCAGCGACGCCTCCTGCAAATCGTCCAGTACGAGGATGAGGGGCGGGTTCAGATCCGGTTCGTATGCACGGGCAAATTTCTCAAAAAGGGTGTAGCAAACCGCAAAAAAGTGGGAAAGATCGTTAAACGTCAGCGAAACATCCCAGTTTTTTTCGGAATGAATCAGCAAAAAGCGCCAGAAATCCTGTTCTTCTTCGGTCAGTTCAATTTCTTCACTGGGCACCGATATCCCGATGCTGCGGATCAGCTCGAGAATCAGGCCATTGGGCACGTCCCGGAAATCACTGCATGAAATCCATCTTACCGGATTCCCCTGGATTTGCCGCTGGGTTACGAATTCTTGGATCATCCGGGTTTTGCCCACACCGTGATCCCCCTGAATAATGGCCAGCCGCAATTCTTTCTTTTGGTGGATCTCGTCCGCCATGTCGTGCAGCCGATTTAGCACAGAACCGCGCCCAATGAACGTCCCCGACCAGAACCGCACCAGCCGATCCGGAAGGTGGTAGGTTTTTTTGACGAATTTGAAGCGGTTGATCTCCTCTACCACTTCCGCGGCCGAATGGCACCGGCTTTCCGGATTTTTGCTCAATAGCTTCTGGACCAGGTCATCCAGCTGGAACGGAACAATTGGATTGAATTTCCGCATCCGTTCCGGTTTCTCCCTCAGGTGGGCCAGCAGCAGTTGCCGCGGGTCTTCCGCTACAAAGGGAGGACGCCCGGTTAGCAGTTCAAAAATGGTCGCTCCGAGGGAATAAAGATCGGACCGTGGATCCAGCTGCCAGTTGCGGATCGCTTCCGGCGAAATGTAGGGAAAGCTCCCGGCCCGCGATTCGGCCTCGCCCGACTGTAATTCATGGGCCAATCCGAAATCGCTCAGTACTGCATAAAACTCCCCTTCCTTTTCCCCGATCAGAATATTGGCCGGCTTCAAATCCCGGAAAAGAATACCCTGCTCGTGCAGGTACTGCAATGCGGCACAAACGTCCACAATCAGCTTGATAAACAGCTCCAGATCTTCACGGCCCTTCCACCAGTCCAGGAAATTCCCCAGCGGGTAGTAGTCCATGGTAAAATAAGGATAACCCTTTTCTGAAAAGCCGTAATCGTGGACGCGGATGATATTGGGGTGGCGGATTTTCTTCAACCGCAGAAATTCTTGCTCAAACGCGAAGCGGTCTTCATCGCTGTAATCATCGATCTCAAGCTGCTTGAGCGCCAGAATTTTCCCGGAAACCTTGTCCAGCACCCGAAATACACGGCCGTTGCCCCCTTTGCCGATCAGCTTCTCCACAAAAAAGCGCTTGTCAATTAACATAACCCCTCACCCTGTCCGTTCCCACATCCTCCAGAAAATAAACGGCAACAATTAATTATTCGGCCGGTTTCCGCCATTTCTGAATGCCCCTCTGCACTTGAAGTTGTGCATCTCCATCGAAAAGACAAATATCCCCTCCAGAAGCAATTATTTGCACAGGATTTGCAACATTTTTCATTAAGTTAAGTGCCCGGCGGGCGAATATCAAGTCGTTTCCACATTCCGCCCGATTTTTTACCCGTTCTTCAAACCCTGAATAAGGGCAAGAAAAACCCTTTCTGTAAAACCATCCCCCTTTGGAGGAAAGAAAAAAAGAGAAACCAGAAAACAGCAAAATACCGGAGAAGAAACAGAACCGGTGCACCAGAAGGATTCTCCGGCCTCGGAGGACCGGATTTTATTTACTCGCCGATGGTAATCCGGCTCTTGCCCAGACCGAGAAAACGCCCTATTTTTTTGAGAAAATGTTCTCGGTGAATGGGCCGGTCGGATTCGCGGAAATCGATTTCAAGTACATCATCCTGCGGTGTTTCTTCGCGATCAAAAGAACGGTCTTCTTCGGGAATATCAAATGGGATCTCGTCCTGCTCCGTGTCACCGCCGCCGGTGAGAGAATGACCGCTGATCTGCTTCAGGCGGTCTTGATCTGCCGCATGGTACCTTTCACTGTCAGAGATTTCGTAGGCCTGACCATCTGCATCGCTAAGCAGGGACAGCAGCCGTTCGTCCTCGCGGATATCAAAAAGCAGGTCTTCTGGTTCGCTGGCCCCTTCCTGTTCAGATTCCTGCCATACTTCCCCTGTGGCCGCCGACGCATCCCACCGGCGGAGAATCTGGCGTTCCCGGGCCTCATCCACCTCTTCCATGACCTCCCGGGCAGCCTTGGCCGCTTCCAGGACCTGGAAACGCAACTTTTCCAGATTCCTGTCTTTCCGGTAATCCCCCGCCAGGGTCAGCACCCGTCGCCCCACCACTTCCACCCCATCATAGCCATACACCATGGCCAGATCACACATGGACTGGCCCACCTGCTGCAGATCCTGTAGCACCTGTTCCACATCGATGGCTTCTTCGTCGAGCCGCTCCGAGATGGCTAGGAGCTGATCTATATTGCGTACCATTTCCTCGACATAATAGGCCACAAATTCGTTTGCCCTTTTTGTTTCATGCTCACCGGACATCTCTTTCTCACCTCCGCAAACCGGAAGGAGGATTTATCTGCCTCTTTTAGTCATCATCTCCGTGAAGAAGCTTGCCCAAAAATTCTACATCATCTTTTTCCGATTCAGCCGCCGGTTTGCCGTTCCCTTTATCGTCTGTATCCACCGAAAGATCCGATTCGTCAAGTTCCTCTTCCAGTTCGATCAGTTCGTCTTGGCCGGATTCTGCCGCGGACCTGTCCGTTGTTTCTCTGCCAGC
>MTOL01000075.1 GCA_002011685.1 Deferribacteres bacterium JdFR-76 | reverse complement strand
TTGCCAAAAGGTTCGTCCGGCGTTCCAGCAAGCTTTCCAGTTCCCGTTGCAGCTCTTCCCGCGACTGGCCGGACAGAATACCATCGATTTCAGCCTGAACTCTATCGCGCTCTTTAAGCAGTTTCTGCAGCTTCTGCCAGCGCTGCAACCGTTCTTCAAACGTGCGGAGTCCCTCTTCCAGATCGCTGCTCTCGATTCCTACATCTTCTAAAATTGAAGCGATNCCCTCCCGCTGGGCGGCTTTTTTCTCTTCCAGGCGCGCCAGAGATTTTTTCGCATCGGCCATCTGCGTACTCAGCCGGTCGCGTTTTTCCGCCAGTTCTGTAAAAACCGCATATTCGGCGGCGACCTTTTCCAGCACCTCGGCAGTAATTTCCCGAATCCCTACAAGTTCCAGGTCTTTCAGAAGCTGGAACTCCAGCCGCTCCACCTGCTGATTGGCCAGGCTCAGCTCCTGTTCCCGGCGCACCAGATCATCCGCCTGGCTCTTGCGCTGCACAAGATCCGCAAAAGAACGAGCTCCAAAAGGCCGCAGCAACCGGTCAAGCTCGTCCTGCATATCGCGCTGCCGGCGCTTTATGGTCCCCAGCTGTTCCTGCACATTCCGCACATCCTGCTCAATCTTGCCGCGGGCAGCACGGACAACCCGAAGCAAAGCCGCCCCCGCGACAAGGATCAGAAGCCCAAGGACATAGCCGATGGGAATATTCAAGAAATAGGATCCGAGAATGGCGGCCAGAGCAGCCACAGGACATCCGATGACGATGCCGTTGCGGACCCGTTTTTTTGCCCATGTTTTTTTCTCCAGCTCGTCGATCTCGGATTGCAGCCTTTCCTGCTCGCGTTTCTCTTGTTCGATTTTTTCCTCCAGCTGATGGGCGCGCTGAAACCGCTGGGAAATGTCCGGGCGTCGGAATTCGCGGATGGCTTCCTCTTCGACACCCAGTTCCAGAAGCCGCATCTCTTCCTGCCGCACACTGGCAGCAAGCCGATCCCGTTCGGCCGCAGCCTGGAGCCAGCCCTGCTTCAGCACTTCCAGCCCCTCTAGAGAAAGGCGGTGCCGGATCGACTCATATTTCTCGTACGCCTGAATCTGTTCCTGAACGTCCTCCAGCTGCTTTTTCGCTTCGTCGTACTTTTGTTTCAGTTCCTCTTCCCGCTCCTGGTAGGCCTTAAGATTTTGCTGCCGCTGAGAAATGCGGTCCCGGGCGCTCTCCTGAAAATCGCGTACATCTTCATAGTTTTTGATTTCCTCTAAGATGGCCCGCAGCCGGTCTTCTGCGGCTCTTAGCCGCTGCAGCTGCCGGTCCTTGATCTCAATGGATTTGGTGACAATCTGATAGTCCAGGCGGATTTCTTTTTCCCTCTCTTTCTGTAAGGTATGTTCCAGCCGGTTTTTTTCCTGAACGGCTTCCCGCAGTTCTTCCCTCGCACGGATCAGCGCCGCAAATTCTGTCTGCAATTCTCCCAGACGGGCCCTTTTTTGCGGAAGCGGTCGTTTGGTGGCCCGCTCAGAGCCGATGCTGCGGATGGCGTCCTCCAGGCGCCGCAGGGCATTTCTGGCAGAAACATCTTTCCCTCCGGAATCCAGAATGCTCATAATGTCATTCATGAGATGTGGCGTCTCGGAAAGGCTTTTCACCTGGGCCTGCCGCACAAAAACCGTCGCTTCAAAAATTTCTTTGCTCATGCCGATATGTTTTTGCAGAACCGGGATGTTGCCGTGGCGGCGCTGAGGGAACTGGCTGGTGATCTCCCTTCCGGTAAACGCGTCAAAAATGCGGGTAGGGACATCCGGATCAGAAAAATCCCGCACAATTTCGAAACGCTCACCATCCGAAAGGCTGTAGATGATCCGCCCGCCGTAACGCTCCCCTTTCCACGGGCGGAACCGTTCGTGCCAGCGCTTTTCTTCCTGCCGTGCCTTGGACGCATGGTAAAAGCCGTAGAGCAGGTGCAAAATGGCCTGCTGTAAAGTAGATTTTCCCGCCTCATTGGGTCCATAGATCAGATTCATGTGGGGGTGAAAGGTCAGATCAAATTCTTGCAGCTTGCCAAACCCGTGAATATCTACCCGTTCAATAATCACAACCTGCCTCCTTTTCCCCTTTTTTCTGCCTTATTTGGGCAATAGGATTTCCCGGCCATCAAGGGCCCTCAGCCCGTACAGCAATGCCCGCCGAAACTTGGCCTGCTGGTCTTCCGTTTCGCCTTTGGCCTCATCCAGCAGAGCCCTTACAAAGGCACCGCGCAGGGTTTGCTCTTCGCGCAGTTCTTCCAGAGAGTATCCTGGGCGGGTACGGTCCACCACCTGGCCATGGAGCGCGTGCTCCATCACCACATCGGCCAGCACTTCGGTGTCAATTTCTACATCGGGATGAAGCTCTCCTACCAGGACCAGGCGCAGGAATGTCCGTTCGCCGCCGTTCTCGCCGCTCCATTGCCGCACAACTCCACGGATAGCATCCCGGGTGGATAGACCACTCACATCCACCTTTCCCTGCACAAAACGGTACCGGGACAGAGCCACCTGCTCCACCACCACGTTGTTGCCATTTATCTCCACAAGGGTCACACCATGAGATCCTGTTTCCCCAAATCCCAGTGGCTCCGGACTTCCGGGATATATCACGGTGGTGTCTCCCACTTTGCGGGTGTACGGCCCATGATAATGCCCAACCAGGGCTAGGCGGGCTCCCGCATTTTGCACCTCCTCCGGCTTGAAAGGTGCGTGAGGCTGTTTTCCCTCCGGAAGGCTGGTCGTGTCAGACCCGTGAAAAAGCAGTACATGCGTCCCCTCCTCCGGAATGCGAAAACGGGTCAGCGGAGCTTCACGTTCGGAAGGCGAAAGATGGGCAATTCCCCACAGGAAAATTCCGCTTTCCAGTTCCACCTTTTCAAACTCTCTGCGGGTGAAAAAATGCACATTCTTGGGCCAGCTCAGATAACGGTACAGGGAATCGGCCGTCCATGGATCATGGTTCCCGGGAGCAATGAAGACACGGATGGGTGCAATGGAAGCAAACGATTCCACCAGAAATTGTCCGGTATCCGGCGAAAAACGCTCCTGTTCATACAGGTCTCCGGCAATGGTGATAGCGGTTACATGCCTTTCCCGGGCGATCTGGAGGATTCGTTTGAGGCACTGACGGAGTTCCTCCCGGTACTGGCGCGCCACTTTTGCGGGCAGTCCCATTCCCGCAAACGAAGCATCCAGATGCAAATCGGAAAAATGAAGAATTCGTACCATCGCTACTCCCTGATTTGTAGCCGTTTAACTATGATGGTAGCATAGCTCCCTCTTGGCAAGCGGAACGAGAGTTGAACCATAAACTTCCCAGGTGCCAGTGGATCGGGTTGCGGCTTTTCAAGCTGCACATCCCGCGGAAAGACAAGAAGCGGCCGGGAAAATTCCCCCAGAAAAATTTTTCTCAATCCGGGCAGGTACAAATGGTTCCTGTCCAGGTTATGCCTTTCCAGGACATCCAAAAAGATCGCATCCCATTCCGCAGCCGGACCCTGAAAATTGGCATGCGGCATGGGAATCTGCAAATTTTGCCATTCATCTCTCTCTTCCCCGGACAGGGACCGGTAGAATACGTAGCGGTTCCACGCTCCCGGAATCCAGATCTGTCTGTCCGGCGGCACATGATGTTCCAGATAGCGGATCACCATTTCGTTCCAGAGAAAAGCCTGAGCCGCACTGACCATCATCCGCAGGTCCACAAGCGGCAAACGGTAAACCGCTCCCTGAAAATCCGCAGGATGCTCCTGTAAATACGCAAATGCTTTTTTCAGAGCTGCCGGCCGGCGGATCCTGGCGGTGATTCGCAGCCAGTTGCCCCAGTTTTCGTTGATCTCCCTGGCCGTTTTTGCCGGAAGGTGGCCGCTTTCCGGCAAAATTTCCGTAGCGTATACGCGCAGCGCCTCTTCGAACTGGCGGCGGAACAGAAAAAAACCAAACGCCCGTTTCGGATCTTTCTGGGAGGCAAACCGCTGGTCATCAAAATAATTGGGGGCTCCCCATCGGGTCACCTCATTCACATTCCGCTCCAGAACGGGATACTCTTCCATACGAAGATCACGCAAAATCAGCCGAAAGCGGTTCCCTGCAATATCCGTTGGCTTCAGGTGTCGGTCCAGATAGCCGATCCTGAGGGCTGTAAAAGACGGTGCATTTATCTCCTCCGGTCCATCCCCCTTTACAGAAACATGCTGATAGCACACCGCATAGCGGTCTTTCATACCGGCATGGCGAAAGTAGTGGATCGGTTTACGCATCCAGCGGGCCATCTCCCGCAACATTGCATCCGTGGTAATCTCCTGTTTGCGGACTCGGTACAGGCTGTAGCGACCTTTTTCGTCCGGATGCACATTCACCAGTTCTTCCACCACAAAATCAGCAGATTGAACCTTAAAAGAGAATTCCAGCCGCTGTCCGGTTTGCACACACACTCCCCGGTCCGTTCAGCCTGTAGCTTCG